>QMPZ01000055.1 GCA_003648815.1 Candidatus Aerophobota bacterium
AAGAAAGAATAAGGTCCCTTTACAAGGCAACAACCTACACTGAGGCAGAGAGGATACTTGAGGGTATCATCGAGGAGATGAGAAGCTATAAAATGTGGCCAGCATTAAGAAGATGGCAAGGCTCCCTTGAAAGGTGGAAAGAAGAGATACTAAATCACTTCATCTCAAAAAGCTCCAATGATAAGGTAGAAGGTTATAATGTGGTGGTAAAACTTTTAAAGAGAATAAGCTTTGGTATGAGAAACACAGAGCTTTATGCTAAGAAAATAATGTTGGGGTTGGTACCCATGAAATTTTCACCACAGGTTTTGACATAGAGCCCCCAAAATTTGACACCCTTTTTCTATTTATTATACTTAGTTTGTTATACTTAGAAAATAAGAATCTCTAACTTATGAATCATCCATTTACAACTAAAGGGAAAAACAAATACCAACAGTCCAGGTTAGAGAAAAAGCTCAGATTACAATCCCCAGCAAAATTCGCAAAGCTTTAGGTATTAAGGAAGGTGATTATTTAGAAATAGAGATACAGGAAGGCAGGATAGCACTTTTCCCAAAATTTTAGTTGATAAAGCTTCATCTATTACGTTATCTAAAAGGGACGAGAAAATACTCAAAGAATTGACAAGGAGCATTAATTACCAGCACAATATTTATTATATTGCTTACGTTATTTCATCGGAGTGATTGGGAGGGTTAGAATGGTGGAAAAAAGGATTGTAAATGTTTTTTCAGCTTTATTAGTTTTTGCTCATGCAAATCTTTTTTCTGAAAATTTTGATCCTGTTAAATACGTTGATCCTTTCATTGGTACAGCTGAACATGGACATACTTTTCCAGGGGCTTGTGTTCCTTTTGGTATGGTGCAACCAAGCCCGGACACGGGAACAACTGGTTGGGATTGGTGTTCTGGATATCACTATTCTGATGAATCGATAATGGGATTCAGCCAGACACATTTAAGTGGAACAGGTGCCGCTGATTATGGGGAAGTTATGCTCATGCCAATCGTAGGAGTGTTGAAAGTTATACCTGGGCCAAAGAACAATACATGGGTTGGTTACCGCTCTAAATTCAAGCACTATATGGAAAAGGCAAAGCCTGGCTATTATTCAGTTTACCTGGATGATTATGGAGTAAAGGTTGAACTCACAGCCTCAAAAAGGGTGGCTTTTCATAGATACACTTTTCCTGAATCTGATAAATCTTACCTTTTGCTCGATTTGTTTCATAGAATAGGTGGTGCATCTGAAAAAGCTAAGGCGAAAATAGTAGGTAATGATGAAGTTGTTGGACATATAACAGGAGGCCACTTTTGCGGTGCTGCTAAGCCTCACACAGTGTATTTCGTTGTTAAATTCTCAAAGCCTTTTGAAAGGTATGGTACCTGGAGGGTTTTCTTACCTTTGCCGGGTAAAAGGGAAATATCTGTTGACAGGCAACCCGCTGGTCTGTACGTGGGTTTTAAAACTGACAGAGGAGAACAAATACTGGTGAAGATAGGTATCTCTTATGTAAGCATTGAGGGCGCCAGGAGAAATCTTGAGGAAATCCCGGATTGGAATTTTGATAGAGTGGTGAGACAAGCCGAAGAGATATGGAGAAAGGAATTGAGTAAAATAGAAATTTACTCCAAAGATGATAAAAACCTTAGAAAATTTTATACAGCACTTTATCATTCTTTCGTTCATCCGAGCTTGTTTTCCGATATAGATGGTAAATATGTTGGCCCGAATGATAAAATATACGCATCTGATTATGAACATTATACTATCTTTTCAATCTGGGATACTTTCAGGGCTTTGCATCCATTGTTCACGATAATCCAACCCGAGAAAAACATTGATATGATTAAAAGTTTACTCGACATATACGAACAAGGAGGTTGGCTTCCCAAATGGTATAAGGCCAATCGTTATACTAATTGCATGATAGGTACTCATGCGGATTCTGTGATTGCAGATGCGATAGTAAAGGGATTGAAAGGATTTAATTGGTCGAAAGCATATAAAGCTATAAGAAAAGATGCTTTTGAGGAAAACCTCGGGTATTATGAATCTCGAAGAGGATTAAAAGATTATATGAAGTTTGGCTATGTGCCAGTGGACAGGATTGGTGAAGCAACCTCCAGGACCCTTGAATTTGCTTATGATGATTTCTGCGTGGCTCAAGTTGCGAAGAAACTTGATTTTAAAGGTGATTATGAGGCTCTCATTCGAAGATCCAAAAATTACAAAAACCTTTTTGATCCGGATTTGGGATTTATGAGAGGCAAAGATTCAAGTGGGAATTTCGTATTGCATGATTCTTCGGGATTTGATCCAACAGTTGCCCACCGTTATTACACAGAGGGAAATGCATGGCAATGGACATTCTTTGTCCCCCATGATGTTTATGGATTAGTCGATTTATTTGGTGGTAAGGAAAACTTTGAAAGAAAACTGGACGAGCTTTTTAGCACAGCAAGCAAACTCAAAGGCCCTCCTGATATCACTGGATTAATTGGACAATATGCTCATGGAAACGAGCCTTCTCATCATATACCTTATCTATATGTATATATTGGAAAAGCCTGGAAAACTCAAAAGATGGTTAGATATATAATGGATAACCTTTACGGAGATACTCCAGCTGGATTGTGTGGAAATGAAGATTGTGGTCAGATGTCCGCGTGGTTTATTTTCAGTGCCCTTGGTTTTTATCCGGTTTGCCCGGGAACTCCGTATTATATACTTGGTTCCCCCTTGTTTGAAAAAGCAGTAGTAAATCTTCCAAATGGCAAGAAGTTCACAATATTGGCTGAAAATAATTCGAGGATTAACATCTATGTCCAGAAAGTGTATCTTAATGACAAAGAAATAAATAGGGCATGGATAACTCACGAAGAAATAATGTCAGGTGGAACGCTTAAGTTCGTAATGGGTGATAAGCCCAATGAAAATTTTGGAGGGATTCTTCCACCAAGCATCCTTCAGGAATCTTTCTCAAACGATCCTCGAAAGTGAGCAAACTTTCCCTTCCCCATCTCTCTGGATGCTTTCAGGACCATCAAGGCCAAATGCCCTCCTGAAAGCAGCAAGCTCTATTTTTCTTTTCCCTTAGAAAGTTTCGGTATCACTATAGCCAAATTTTAAAAAAACTTTACAAATCACATAGAGTATGCTAATATAACTACAAATTACAAAAGAGGTAGAAGAAAAGGAGCAAAAATGAGTATAACCAAGGAAAAAAAGGAGGAGCTTATAAAAAAGTTTGGTCAGCATGAGAAGGATACTGGCTCCTGTGAGGTTCAGATAGCGATCCTTACCGAGAGGATTAAGAACTTGACTGAGCACCTTAAAAGGTTCAAGAAGGATCAAAGTTCCAGAAGAGGATTGCTCCAGCTGGTAGCCCAGCGTAGGAAACTTCTTAGTTATCTCAGGAGGGAGGATGGGGAAAGATACAAAAAAATAATAAGTGCTTTAGGTCTGAGAGGGTGATTAATTCATGAAGGAAGATAATGTAACGAAGATAGAAAAGGAAATAAATGGTAAGATATTAAGGTTGGAGACGGGAAGGGTTGCCAAAAGAAGCAGCGGCTCGGTGGTAGTCCACTATGGAGATACCATAGTCCTGGTCACAGCGGTGGTCTCTCCTTTAGTTAAAGAAGAGATGGACTTTCTTCCTCTGGTGGTGGATTATCAAGAGAAAGCGTATGCAGTAGGAAAGATTCCCGGCGGTTTTTTCAAAAGGGAAGGGAAACCTTCCGATGAGGAGATTTTATCCAGTCGGCTAATAGACAGGTCCGTGCGGCCTCTGTTTCCAAAAGGTTTTCAAAATGAGGTTCAAATAATAGCCACGGTCCTTTCAGCCAGCGAGTCAAACCAGCCACCGGTTTTGTCCATCATAGGGGCATCAGTTGCTCTGTGTATTTCCGGCCTTCCCGTTCAGCCCATTGCTGGAATAAGAATAGGAAAAATTGGCGATAGATTTTTGATTAATCCCACGGATAAGGAGCTGGAGAAAAGTCAGATAAACCTGGTAGTGGCAGGAAGTGAGGATGGGCTGATAATGGTTGAGGGTAGTGCAAATAAAGCCAGGGAAAAAATCGTGCTTGAGGCTCTGCAGGAGGCTCATTCTCATATCAGAAGTATAATTCAGATGGAAAAGGAGTTTATCTCCAGAGTGGGAAGGAAAGAAATAGAGTTTTCCGTCCACCAGATTGAAGAGGAATTGAGAAAAAAGGTGACCGAATGTGCCTGGAATGAAATCGAGGCAATTGAAGAGGGATGGAGCGAGGAAGAGAAAGAAAGCTACTTGGAGATGGTGAAAGAGGAGGTTCTGGAAAAGCTGCTTCCCGATTACCCTGAGAAGGAAAGGGATATCTTAGAGGTCCTGGATGAACTGAAGAAGAAGAAGGTGAGAGAGTTAATCCTTCAAAAAGGGAAGAGATGGGACGGAAGAGGAATAGATGAGATTAGACCCATCAGCTGCGAGGTGGCCATTCTTCCTCGCACGCATGGTTCGGCGTTGTTTACCCGGGGAGGAACTCAGGCGCTGGTGGTGGCTACCCTGGGTACATCTGCCGATGAGCAAATGATTGATGGTTTACAGAAAGAGGAGATCTTTAAGAAGTTTATGTTCCATTATAACTTTCCTCCTTTTTCTACCGGTGAGACTCGGCGCTTAAGGGCTCCGGGTAGAAGAGAAATAGGACATGGGGCTTTAGCGGAGAAGGCACTCATTCCTGTTCTACCGGAAAACGACTCTTTTCCTTATACGATTCGTCTGGTCTCGGATATTCTGGAGTCCAATGGCTCCTCCTCTATGGCCTCTGTCTGTGGAGGAAGCCTCTGCTTAATGGATGCAGGGGTACCCATATCTGAACATGTAAGTGGAGTTGGAATGGGATTAGTTAAGGAAGGAGATAAGGCGATTATCCTGACCGATATTCAGGGCCTGGAGGACCATTTAGGTGATATGGACTTCAAGGTCGCCGGGACAAAGGAAGGCATTACTGCCCTTCAGCTGGACATTAAAATCTCCGGAGTCAGCCTCGAGATTTTAGAAGAAGCTTTGATTAAGGCAAGAAGAGCCCGGGAGCTCATATTGCAGAAGATGGAGGAGGTAATAAGAAGGCCCCGGCCTAACATTTCCAGCTATGCTCCTCACATAGCCATTCTTCCCATCCCTATGGAGAAGATAGGTGAACTAATTGGTCCTGGAGGAAAGGTTATCAAAAAGATAATAAAGGAAAGTGGAGCAAAGATTGAAATAGATGATATGGAGGGAAAGGTTACCGTCTCTTCGGAGGATGAGAGGGGAGTGAGATTAGCTTTGAAGATGATCAAGGGAATAATCGAGGAGCCTAAGGTGGGACAGGTTTATCTGGCTGAGGTAAAGAAGGTGACCGACTTTGGAGCTTTTGTGGAGATTATGCCGGGCAAAGAAGGATTGGTCCATATTTCCGAGCTAAGCGACAAGTTTGTTAAAAACGTCTCCGAAGTGGTGAAAGTGGGCGATAAAATTCGTGTCAAGCTCATAGGCATTGATGCGTTAGGTAGGTTGAACTTTAGCAAAAAGAGGGCGGAGCAAGGAGGGACAATAAACAGGAGTTGACTATTTTAAAAAATATATTAAACTTAAGATAAAAAGCAGAGGAGGTGCGTAGGATTGGTGACCATTAATGTGGAAAATTATGATTCCTTTTCTCAAGCTTTAAAACGCTTTAAGATAGAGTGTCAGCAATCCGGTTTAAGTTCAGAGATTAAAAGACATCAGGAGTATGAGAAGCCGACGGAGAGAAAACGCAAGAAGAAACTCAAAGCTATCCGCAGACAGAGAAGAAAAATGTTAAAACTGGAGAGGATTAAAAATTATTACTAAATTGATCCCTGCTCTATTGGTGATGAGAAGAAACTTTGAGCCAACACAGTACGTCCGGGAACCTGATTTTAAATACGATATAGATCTCCCCATGAGGAGATCATGTCGTATTTAATAGGGTACCCCCTTGAGAGATCGACTCAGAAGTTTTCTCTCATCCCAGGAGCAGGGATTTTTATAAGAGGAGAATTTCTTGCGAATTCTCTTTATGGGAACCCCTCGGTTTGCGTGCCCTCCTTTAAAGAGGCTCATTTGTGAAGAAGAGGTAATAGGAGTAGTTACCCAGCCCGATCGGCCTTCAGGAAGAGGATGGAAGTTAGTTCCCTCGCCGGTGAAACAATTAGCAGAAAAGAAGGGTATTCCTCTCTATCAACCTTCAAGAGTCAATCAACCTTCCTTTATTTGCCAGGTAAAAAGGATTGCACCCGACCTTATAGTCTCAGTAGCCTTCGGACAAATTCTCTCCCCGGAGATCCTCTCAATCCCTAAGATATGCTGTATTAACCTTCATCCCTCTCTTCTGCCTCGCTATCGAGGGCCTGCTCCCATTCAGCGGGCAATAATCAGGGGAGAGAAGGAGACGGGAGTGACCGTTCAAAGGATGGAAGAAGAAGTGGACAAGGGAATGATAATCCTTCAGAGAAAAATTCCCATCGATATTTCTGACACGGCCAGAGACCTTGAAGAGAAGCTATCCCTGTTGGGAGCGGATGTTTTGATAGAGGCAATAAAGAAGATAAGGGAAGGCTCAGTGGAGTACATACCCCAGAATGAGGCAGAGGCAAGTTATGCCCCGAAGATAAAAAAGGAAGAGGGAAGGATTGATTGGTCTGAACCTTCGCTGAAGATCCACAATAAAGTTCGGGGATTAAATCCTTACCCTGGTGCCTTTACCTTCCTGCAGATAAGAGGTAGAAAGACCAGGCTCAAGATATGGCAGACAGAACTGGTAAACGACGATCTATCAAAGCAGCAGAAGAAAATTTTACCCGGTGAGATTTTCCAGATTAAAAAAGAGATAGGTTTTACGGTAAGAACAGGGAATGGGTTGCTATTGATCAAGAGGGTGCAGCTGCCGGACAGAAAACCTATTTCTGGATATGACTTCATAAAGGGATATCAGATTAAGGAAGGTGTCATCTTAGGAGGTTAAGATGAATGAGAAGGTATTTCCCGTCTTGCTGGCCAGAAAGACGATAGAGGCATATATCCGCCAGGGAAAGATAATTTCTCCTCCCGAAGATATTCCCGAGGCGTTTCAAAAAAAGGCAGGGGTCTTTGTCTCCCTGCACAAAAAAGGTAGACTGCGGGGCTGCATAGGGACCTATCTTCCAACCCAGGAGAACATCGCCCAGGAAATCATAAAAAATGCTATTAGTGCTGCCACTCAGGACCCTCGCTTTCCACCGGTAGAGGAGGATGAGCTAAAAGACCTGGAGATTTCGGTGGACATCTTAAGTGAACCCGAGCCAGTTCATTCTAAGCAGGAGCTCGACCCTAAAAAGTACGGAGTGATAGTTAGCAAGGGTTGGCGAAGAGGGCTTCTTCTGCCGGATCTGGAAGGAGTAAACACGGTTGAGGAACAACTTGATATCGCCAAACAAAAGGCGGGTCTTTACGGAGTTCCCGATGAGGAGTTAGAGATCGAGCGTTTTACGGTGACACGCTATAAGGAGTGAAAAGTTAGGAAGGTGAAAGGTAAGAGGTGAGATGCAAGTTGCTGACTTATTGGGCGAGGCAGATATGGTGGCGGTGCAGGGATTCGAACCCCGGACACCACGGGTATGAGCCGTGTGCTCTAACCACCTGAGCTACACCGCCAAACTTGGTTGCGGGGGTCGGATTCGAACCGACGACCTCCGGGTTATGAGCCCGACGAGCTACCTGGCGGCTCCACCCCGCTATCAATTTATATGAAAGGTCTCCGGCTATGGCTCCAGAAGCATCCCTCTGGTGCCGGAGGCCGGACTTGAACCGGCACGGATATATAATATCCAGTGGATTTTAAGTCCACTGCGTCTACCACTTCCGCCACTCCGGCTCGTTGTTATTATTATAATAGTATATATTTTTCCTTTGTCAAGTGCTACTTGGTTAGTGTGTGAGTGAAGAGTAAAGTGTGAAGGGTTTAAATACCACCCATTCAATGGTGGTTGTTTATTTCTTCCAGCGAGACGGCGTCATTCCGCAAGATGATGGTAGCCACAACCTTCAGGTTGCGTTCATCTGCGCAAGCTCTGGGCCTTGCGGCTACCGAGAGATAATAGTCATTCCGTAAAAGAAGTTTACCAGATCTAACCAAGGTCCTACATTAAAAATGCGGAAAGGAGAACATCATGGTCACGAAAAAGCTTTACCGCTCCAGGAAAGACCGTATAATTGGGGGTGTTTGTGGAGGAATTGCTGAATATTTTAATATTGATCCCGTGCTGGTTCGCATCATCGCTGTGTTGACCATCCTTATTAATGGTATAGGAATCATCGCTTATATCATCGCTTGGATTATTATTCCTCAAGAACCGGATCAGAAGCCCGAAAAGGAAAAAAGTGGGTTAAGGGAAAAAGCAGAGGAAATTGTTCAAGATATAGGAGAACGTATCCGGAAGGGTTCAAATAGCGACAGGAAACGCTCAAATGCTGTAGTGGCACTTATTTTAATTAGCCTGGGGATTTTATTCTTGCTCAACAATTTTCTTCCTCGTTTCAACTTTGGCAGACTCTGGCCCCTTATTTTAGTTGTGATTGGGTTAGCTATTCTGGCACAGGGTTCTAAGAAAAAAGATGCAGGCACATCTTCAGAAGCTAAGGAGAAGCCAGAGCAAGAAAGCTAAACATTACTTTAAAAGAGAATCATATGATTCCTCAAAAGATAGTCAGGGAGATAGAAGATATTATCCAGGCTTTAAGAACCGAATTTGGGGATAATTTCCTATCTCTTATCCTTTATGGTTCCTGGGCAAAGGGAAAAGCGAGAAAGGATTCAGACATTGATCTTCTTGCGATTTTTAAAGGAGTTGACAAAAACGTAATTAAGAG
>QMPZ01000056.1 GCA_003648815.1 Candidatus Aerophobota bacterium
AGTGAAAACAAAGGGCATGGAGGAATTTCTGGCCGTCATTGAGACAAACAGCTGCTTTTCTGACGGCATTCAGATTACCACAGGTTGTAGCTTTGGCAATAACGCTCTTATATACAGAGATGTTGGAAAGACGGCTGTATCCTTTGTTAAAAGGGATGGAAAGGGGATCAGGATTCGAGTAAAGGTAGATAGTGACTGGCTCAACGAAAGGTATCCTGATGCTGTGAAGCTTTTTGACAAGGTGGTAAAAAGAAGGGAACAAGATAAGACAGCTCAGAAAAAATTACAAAAGGTGTGGAAAGAAATCTCCTTTGATATCCTGAATTTTACTGAAAAGGAACTTTTTGAAGTAAAGGATGTAAGTCTTAAGATTCCCGATTATGCTCCCATTTTTGAGAGTGTTACCTGCTCGGTTTGTGGAGAGAAGCTTATGCAATCGAAGGCAAGAGAGAAGGCGGGGAAAATATTTTGTCTTCCCTGTTCGCATGAGGGACTTTATCAGTTAGATGGGGAAGGAATATCTTTTTACAAAGAAGATAAAAAACAAAGCTATTTTAGAGTTTTTCCTATAGGGTATGTGGAAAGTAGTTTCTCTTTTCCTGACGATCCTGAAAAAATGCGGGAAAAGGAAAGCTTCCTCTTTATTTATCCTGAATACGAGGAAGGCCTTTACAGAATTGAGGAATCAGATTTCATAAATGTGGTTTTCTACTTCCATCAATCTTCAGGTTATACCCTCAGGGGAAAAAGACGAGGAGGGGAGATAAAAGGTGTATTTGCCTCTCGCAGTCCTCATCGTCCCTCTCCCATAGGTCTTACGAGGGTAAAACTTATTGCCAGGGAGAAAAATAGGCTGAGGGTAAAAGGTCTCGATGCAATTGATGGAACACCAATCCTTGATATAAAACCATATGTGAAGGATATTGATGGATAAGAAGTTTTTTACAGGGAGGAAGATTGTGAAGGATAAAATGTTGACCTTCATCCTGAGGCTGGCACTTGTAAGCGGGGTTTTATTTATTCTTTATAAGCCAGGGGCCTTTGCATTGGATAAGGTAGAAGATCTTGCTGGAAGGAAAGTTGAGGTTCCACCCCAAATTGAGAAAATAGTTTGTGCAGGTCCCGGGGCTTTAAGGCTTATTGTGTATTTGGATGCAACGGATAAAGTTGTGGGGGTTGAAGATGCAGAGAAAAGATGGGGTTCTTCCGGAAGGCCTTATGCCATAGCCCGTAAAAAGCTAAGGGATCTGCCCTCGATAGGTCCGGGCGGTCCTGGAAAGCTCCCTGATATTGAGGCTCTTGTTAAGCTGAGCCCTGATGTTATATTTATGACCTATGTAGATGCAAGGATAGCAGATAACATCCAGGAAAAGACGGGTATTCCCGTATTGATTTTAAGCTATGGGGAAGCTGTGGAATTTGGCGAGCCCCTTTTTAGATCCCTTGAGCTCGTCGGGGATCTTCTTGGAAGAAAAGAGAGGGCAGAGGAAATTATAAGCTTTATAAAAGAAAGTATGCAGGATTTGAAAAAAAGAACGGAGAATATTGTGGAAGAAGAAAAACCTGCAGTCTACGTTGGTGGTCTTGGTTATAGGGGGACACATGGAATAGAAAGCAGCTGGGCAAAATTCCCTCCCTTTGTCTTTGTAGGTGCAAAAAATGTTGTAGACGAGGTTGGAAGAGAGGGGCATGTTTTTATAGACAAGGAAAAACTCATAGAGTGGGACCCGGAGGTAATTTTTATTGATGAGGGTGGACTGGAGCTTGTAAGACAGGATTATCAAAAAAGGCCCAACTTTTACAGGTTGCTTAAGGCTTTCAGACAGAAGAGTATCTACGGGATACTACCCTTTAACTTCTACGCCACTAACATAGGTACTTCTCTTGCCGATGCTTACTACATAGGAAAAGTTCTTTATCCTGATAAGTTTTGGGATATAGAGCCCGAGAAAAAGGCGGATAAAATTTACACGTTTTTGTTGAGAGAGCCTGTTTACAAGATAATGAGGAAAGATTTTGGTGGATTTGGAAGGATAAATCTTGAAGGGGGATCCTTTAAGATTGAACCATAAAAAGATAATAGAAAGGTATAGGGGATATGTGGCAAGAAAAATAGGAGTAGGACTTGTTCTTTTTTTATTGCTCGTTTTCACCTGCTTATACGCTCTAAACATTGGTTCTTATTCCCTTTCTCTACACGAAATTATAAAGGCTTTTCTTGGCGAGAATTTAAAGGCAAGCCTCGTTCTCTGGAATATTCGTCTTCCACGTATAATAGGGGCGGTGTTGGTTGGGGCAAGCCTTGCTGTTTCTGGTTGTGTGATGCAGTGCATCCTGCGAAATCCCCTTGCTTCGCCTTTCACAATGGGAATATCACATGGTGCGGTATTTGGCGCCTCACTTGCTATAGGAATTCTTGGTGCAGGAGCTACGGAAAGCACGGGCAAAGTTTTTGTGAACAATCCCTACATTGTGGTGATCTTTGCTTTTTCAGGTTCGCTTTTTGGCATGCTGGTGATACTTGCCCTGGCAAAACTTAAAGGTCTTGGCCCAGGAGCTATGGTTCTTGCTGGAGTTGCCATGGGCTCCCTTTTCACAGCTGCAACTACATTCATTCAATATTTTGCCACAGAACAACAACTTGCCGCGATGGTTTACTGGAGCTTTGGAGATCTTGGAAGATTGGTCTGGAAAGAAGTTTGGATAATTGCCGCAATTTTTCTTCCTTCGTTTGCCTATTTTTTCCTCAAGCGGTGGGACTACAATGCTATGGAAAGCGGCGATGAAACCGCTAAAAGTCTTGGGGTGAGAGTGGAAAGGGTAAGATTTATCGGAGCACTTCTTGCCTCGCTTGTAACAAGTGTAGCTGTCTCGCTTGTTGGAATAATTGGCTTTATTGGTCTTATCTGTCCTCATCTGGTGAGACTTTTAATAGGAGGGAATCACAGATTTCTAATTCCTACTTCAACAATATTTGGCGCTCTTTTATTACTTATCTCTGATAGTCTGGCAAGAACAATTATTGCACCGGTAGTTTTGCCTGTTGGTGTCTTGACTTCATTTATGGGTGCTCCGATGTTCATTTTTTTACTTATAAAGACAAAGAAGAGTTTAGGATGATTTTGAAAGTAGAAGGAAACATAGGCTTTCGCCCATTCCTTCGGAATGACCCCCTCAAGTGTCGTTTTCTTGACAAGAAAAAAATAGAAGTTATATTATTAGCGTGGAAATTTTCTACTAAATCTAAACACTGTAGACGCCAATGGTTAAAACATTAAAAAGCACAGATGAGAGGAGGTGAGAAGAGAGATGCGAAGAGTAGCTAAGATAGTGACGAGCTTGTGTCTTGCCGGAGTTTTTTTCCTTTCTGTAAATACCTTTCCCCTCTTAGCCGCCGAGAAGATACGAATTGGGATAACTCAGATCCTGGATCATCCTGCCCTGAACGCTGTCAGAGATGGCTTCATCGATGCGATGGCTGAAGCAGGTTATGTGGAGGGTAAGAACGTCGTTTACGATGTACAAAATGCCCAGGGAGATATGGCCACAGCCTCGACCATTGCCCACAAGTTCGTCTCCGAAAATGTGGATCTAATCCTTTCCATTGCCACTCCTACCTCTCAGGCGGCGGTACGCGCCACCGACAAGATTCCCATTGTCTTTTCAGCTGTAACTGATCCGGTTGGTGCGGGACTTGTTAAGAGCCTGGAGTGTTCTGGAAATAACGTTACGGGAATATCCGACCTTACTCCGGTGGAAAGACAAATTGAACTCATAAAGGCGATAGTCCCGAAGGCAAAAGCTGTGGGAACCATCTACAATGCAGCTGAGGCTAATTCTGTATTGACAAATGAACTGGCTAAGAAGGCTTGTAAAAGGTTAGGACTTAAGCTGGAGGAGGCTACTGTCTCCAGCACTGCCGATGTCTTTCTGGCTGCTCAGTCTTTGGTGGGAAAATGTGATGCCATCTATGTCTCCACGGATAACACCACAGTTTCAGCGCTGGACGCAGTGATACAGGTGACCACTAAGAACAAGATACCCCTGGTGCTTGCCGATCCCACTACAGTAAACAAAGGAGCTCTGTTAGCATTGGGATTTAACTATTATGCCCACGGGAGAGAAACTGCACCTATAGTCATAAAGATCCTTAATGGGACAAAGCCAAGCGATATCCCGGTGAGATTTGCTAAGGAGCTGGAGTTATGGGTGAACTTAGATACGGCTGAGAAGATAGGTTTTTCCTCATCCTTCCTTCTTGATGCCTGCAAGGAATTTGCTAATAAGCTGAGGAAGGAGGGGGTAAAGGTAGACATCAAGACAATAGAAGGTAAATAGTTTATAATAAAAAGGGGACTCATGCGGGTGAGTCCCCTTTTTTGGTAAGGAGGCAGATGTTATTAAGCTTTGTCTTACATAGTTTGGAAGAGGGGTTTCTCTTTGCCATCTTAGCGTTGGGAGTTTACATTACCTTTCGGGTTTTGAACTTTCCCGACCTTACGGTGGATGGAAGTTATCCCTTAGGGGCAGCTGTGGCGGCGGTATTGATCGTGAGAGGAATGAATCCATTCTCGGCTCTACTTTTCTCCGCCTTAGCAGGAGGTTTGGCCGGCCTTTTAACAGCTTTCCTGCACACAAAGCTAAAAATTACGCCTCTGCTGGCAGGAATTCTCACCATGATCGCCTTATACTCCATAAACTTAAGGATTATGGGACGGCCGAATATATCTCTTTCTGAATATCTGGGTCATAGGACGGTCATAACCATCTTAAGAGAGGTGAATCTTCCCATAAGGAGTGAGTACTTTATACCCTTGATCTTCTTTGTCATCGTAATGGTTCTCAAAGAGCTTGTTGACCTTTTTCTACACACCGAGATAGGGCTGACCATCAGAGCTACTGGAGATAATGAGCAGATGATCAGGGCTGAAGGAGTGAACACCGACACCGCCAAGCTCATCGGATTGAGCCTGTCCAATGCCTTAGTTGCCTTATCCGGTGGTCTATTTGCGCAATATCAGGGTTTTGCCGATGTGGGAATGGGTATCGGTATGATCATAGCTGGTCTTGCCTCCGTGATTGTTGGTCAGTCTCTGGTTCGAGGAAGGACAGTAGAGCTGATGACCTTAGGAGCTATCGTAGGAGCCATTGTATATCGATTGGCCATAGCTATGGCCCTTAAATGGGGGTATAACTTTGGGTTCAGACCCACGGACCTTAAGCTTCTCACCGCCTTATTGGTGATTACGATACTCTCCTTCCCCTATTTGCGGGCTAAGGTAAAAAGGCTTGAGGAGAGTTGAGATGTTAAAAATTTCCCATCTTACCAAGATATTTTTCAAGGGAACCCCCAACGAAAACGTGGCCTTAAGGGATATTAACTTAGAGGTCGCTTCTGGCGATTTTATCACCATCATCGGGAGCAACGGTGCTGGAAAGACCACCTTGTTGAACTTGATCAGCGGGGTATATTTGCCGGATAAGGGCAAGATTGAAATAAATGGAAAAAATGTAAGTAATCTTCCGGAGCACAAGCGGGCTAAATTTATCGGACGGGTATTTCAGGACCCTCTTCAGGGGACGGCATCCTCCCTGACAATTGAGGAAAATCTGGCCATAGCCTCTTTAAAGGGTCAAAAGAAAAGGCTGCGTTTTGCCGTCACTCGGAAAAAAAGGGAGGAGTTTAAGGAAAAGCTCAGGGCATTGGGTCTTGGCTTAGAGAACAGGCTTCAGGAAAGGGTAGGGCTGCTTTCTGGAGGGCAAAGACAAGCCCTGACTATCTTGATGGCC
This sequence comes from Candidatus Aerophobota bacterium, assembly GCA_003648815.1. Classification (GTDB taxonomy): domain Bacteria; phylum Aerophobota; class Aerophobia; order Aerophobales; family B47-G16; genus B47-G16. The sequence goes on from QMPZ01000056.1 coordinate 5,791, forward strand.
ACCCTTAGCAAGCCTGATCTGTTGCTTCTCGATGAACATACGGCCAGTCTTGATCCTAAGACAGCCCAAAAGATCATCTTGCTGACCGAGGAAATTGTCGCCCACCATAAACTCACCACCCTCATGGTAACCCACAATATGGAAGAGGCCTTGAAATTTGGCAATCGGACCATTATGATGCACGAGGGCGAGATAGTGCTTGACATCAAAGGTGAGGAAAGGGAGAGGATGAGCGTCAAAGACCTTCTGGATAAGTTCAGCGAGGTGAGGAAGGAAAGGTTGGTCGAGGACAAAATGCTACTGGTGTAGAGGTCAATTTCTCAGCCACCTTTACTCATTTTGACTAATTTTCCGCCTTCCCTTTCAATTCTCTATTTTAGCTTACCAAAGAGTTCCCAAGGTAAAAAGTCCACCTGCCCTCTTTGACTTTTAAAAAACCATAAGCTATTATGTAGACGTCAGATTTTTAAAAATTTAACAACTATCACTTAAAATGGAGGAAGAGGATGGAACAAAAAAAGAGAACAATAAACTGGGGAAGCATTGGCATCATTGTTGCCATTTTGGTGCTGGCAGCCAGTATATTCTTTACCGGGATGAGAGTTTCCAACACGGTAAAGGTCAACATCCAGGATCTGAGGAGCACAATAAAAGAGGAAATCGCCGAAGATCTACGTAAAGAGGTAATATCCCTTATATACGCCTTCAGGAGCTCTTCTATGGCTAACAGACAAATTAGCGCTGAGGACATTAAAAAAGGATATCAGTTCGCCCAACAGGTTCTGTCCGGAATGAAGTAAAGAAACTTTGGTGCGCTTGGGGGGACTCGAACCCCCAACCTACGGATCCGCAATCCGTCGCTCTATCCGCTTGAGCTACAGGCGCACAATTTTAAGTTTTCACACATCTGCTTTTAAAATAATGTTTTTTTTATAAAAGTCAAGTAGATATAGTAAATGGGCCTAAGCATTGCTTCTGGAGGAGCCTTTTTAGGAAATAAGGAATCTCACAGGTTAGCCGGTATCCAGAAGCTGGAGAGAATGCCTTAAAGGAAATGAAGAAGAAGGCTGCTGGGTATGGAAATATTTTATGCGAACTACAAAAAATGAAAGACTTTGAGCGAGGAAAAACTATTAAGACAGCTAAGGAGACAAACAGCGCCTTTCTGCAAAGCTTTCCTTTTTCTGCCTGTCATCTTAGATGTCCACCTTTTGGGCGATAAGGTGAGAGCGATCACCTGGCCCCGTACATTTCTCTAAATCACCATCATAAACGGGCATTTAAAACTATACTCCGAAGGTAAAATCCATTTACTTACTTTATGGCACCAAAAGTCAACCCCTTTATAAGATGTTTTGAGACAAGGAAGGTGAATATTATTGCAGGAATAAACATGATTACGGCCATAGCACACATCCCTCTCCAGTCCATCACAAATTCTGAAGTAAAATCAAGAAGTCCAACAGGCATGGTCTTTGAGGATAGACTTCTTGTTAAAACTGATGCAAGCTGAAACTCATTCCAGGCCATTAAGAAGGCAAAAATTCCCGCTGCAGAAAGACCCGGCGCACAAAGTGGGAGATCAATTTTTATAAAGGTCTGCCATTTTGTACATCCATCTATCTGTGCTGCATCTTCCAGGTCCCTGGGGATTTCCCTTAAAAAACCATCCATAATCCATATGGTAAAGGGAATGTTACAGGCAATATAAACGAGAATCAAACCTCCAAGAGTATCAAGAAGTTTTAACTTAACAAAAAGCATAAAAAGTGGAAGACTTAAAGCTATTCCAGGTATTGCTCTGGAAAGGAGAATAAAAAGAAAAAGGGCATTATCTCCCTTGAAATTAAATCTCGAGAAGGCAAATCCAGCTAACGTTCCAAGAACAAGGGCCACACCGGCACTTCCCAGAGAAACAATTAAAGAGTTTCTAAGATAATCCCTTACTGGAACAGCTTGTTCTCCAACTCTCGGGCTGAAAAAAGCCTGCTGATACTTTTCAAAAGTTATGTGCCTCGGGATCCAAACCGGAGGATAGGCATTTACTTCAACTTCAGGGCGAATAGAGGTAAAGATGATCCAGGCTGCTGGTATAAGCATAACAATAAGGATAAAGTAAGCTAAAAATGTAAGAATATGTTCTTTACTTTTTTTATCCCACATTTTTAGCTCCTTACTTTAAGAAGTTGCTTAAAAAGATAGTAGGCAAATGCAATAGATATAACAACGGTAACGTAGGACATAGCGCACCCAAGGCCAAATTTGGTATCCACTATCCCCAATCTATAAACGTATGTCCATATAAGCTCTGTTCGATGAGCAGGTCCTCCTCCTGTCATTATCCGAACAATGTCAAAGGCTGTTGCTATATCAAGGGAACGAATAGCCATAGCGATAAAAATAAAAGGAGAAAGCAGGGGAAGGGTTATATATCTAAATTTCTGAAAACCAGAAGCACCGTCTACCTCAGCTGCCTCAAAAGGATCTTTTGGAAGTGATATAAGCCCAGCAGTAAAAATAATAATCATAAAGGATGTCCCTCGCCAGATCTCCGCAACTAAGATGGAAAACATAGCAAGATCTCCCTTGATGAGCCAGAGGATGGGTCGTTTAATAAGATGAAGGGTATAAAACAGGTTATTTACCATTCCAACCTGATCATTGAAGAACCATTTAAACTGAAATCCCACCAGAACCGGTGCAAACATCATGGGAATCATAGAAATCGTTCTTAAAATTCTGCCACCTTTAAGCTCTCTTGATAAAAGAAGAGATATGCCAAGACCTAAGAAAAACTCCGTGTTTATTGCAATTGCAAGAAATATCACTGTATTTTTTAAAGATTCCCAGAATACAGGATCATGAACTAAGCTGATATAATTATCAAGACCGTTAAAAACCATACTTCCCGGAGTCAAAAG
>QMPZ01000057.1 GCA_003648815.1 Candidatus Aerophobota bacterium
GAGCCCCTTTCGATCTCCTTTTTTCTAATGGATCTTAACTCCTGTAAGAAAGCCTCCTTGAGATATTCCATGTCCGGGTGATAGGAAGGTCTCCTTAAAAATGAACACTTATACACAAGCTTTATCCTCACCTTTCTACCAATCACCCTCGAGTAGACCTCTTTGAAGAAATGCTCCAGCCTCTTCAATCCCTCCAGTCGAACTTTAACCATCCTTGCCCCCAAGCTTACCAATTGCTCGTCCCAGCTTTCAAGGCAGTCATCAACATTTTCCTTCCTGCTCGATAGAAGGAAGTTCCTTTGAGCGAGAACTCTGCTATAAGAGGATTGAAGAGATGGATAATGCAGGTTTAAGAGGGGAAGTCTGGCGTCGAGAAAATCCCTTCTTTCTGAGGGAGGACCTTTAATTAACTCTAAATCATCCGGGGAAAAGATAACCATCCATAGCCATCGGGAAGAATCCCTCAGACCTACCGGGTGGGAATTTACCTTTCTCACCTTGGGGACTTCCCGACCAAGGGAAAGTTCATAGATGGAGGATCGATCACCCTCAATTCCCTCTCCTTTAAGATAAAGGCTTGTCTGTCCCCATCTAATTAGGTGTCTGTCCGAGCTTGCACGAAAGGAGACCCCATGCCCCAGACAATAAATGGCCTCTAATAAATTTGTCTTTCCCTGCCCATTTTCTCCATAAAAGACATTTAAGTAAGGACAGAATTCCAGGTTTAGTCGTTTAAAGTTGCGAAAATTAAGTAAGAACAGATTTTTCAGCCACAATCTTGATCTCTTATCCTTTATCCTTCTTCTATCCTTATGGGCATCACTACGCAAACGTAGTCTTTGTCTTCGGCAGGACGAATGACTCCAGGACTTAAAGGGTCTATCAACTCAAGACGAACTTCTCCCTTCATGTTCTTCAACACGTCAAGAAGATAGGTGTAGTTAAAGCCCACCTTCAGCGCTCCCTCTCCTTCCCTCTTTACGGTAAGCTCCTCCTGGGCGTATCCCATCTCAGGATTATTAGAGCTGACAAGAAGAGTGTTCTCCTTTAACTCGAATTTGATAAGGCGAGATTTCTCGTCGCTTAGCAAGGAAACCCTCCTGATGACTCCAAAAAGCTCATCTTTATCGGTCAGGATGGCTACATTGTATTCTTTCGGAATTACCTTCTCATAATCTGGAAATTCCGCCTCGATCAACTGGGATATCAGGAGGATATCATCTAATTGAAAAAATACTTGATGCTTGCTCAGCCCAATTCTTACCTCTTCTCCCTTACCTAATATGCGCATCAGCTGACGTAAGGCCCTCAAGGGAACAATGGCCTCAACGGGGGGTATCTCCCTGAAAGAAGATGAAGAAGTTTTGATGAAGGATAGCCTTCTCCCATCAGTGGCCACCATTCTCATCTCCCCATCCTTGATGGCCATATATACTCCGTTCAAGCTCGGACGAGTCTCATCTGAGGAGGCGGCGAAGAATGTCTTCTGCACCATCTCCCTTAAAACCTCCTGGGGAAGGGAAAAGACATTCTCCTTCTCCAGTTTGGGAAGCTCAGGAAATTCGCTTGCCTCAAGACACAAAAGGTGAAATATTGCCCGTCCACAGGCGATGGTGGCCTTATTGTCAGATACCTCCAGATCCACCCTCGGGGAAGGAGCCTCTCTCATAATCTCGAAGACCTTGCCTCCTGGAAGACATATCCTTCCCTCTTGCAAAATTTTTGCCGAAAAAGATGACTCAATAGTGGTCTCCAGGTTAGTAGCCACCAGCCTTACCTTTTCCCCTTCAGCTATCATCAATACGTGCGAGAGGATGGGAAGGGTTGTACTGGTCAGGGCATTTTGAACTACCTGTATTCCCCTTACCAAGTCGACCTTCTCACATTGTATCTTCATATTTGTCCTCTTTAGCTTACTTCCTCCACTACCTGGCTTACCTGGGAAAAGCTTTTCTTTAAGCTTGGATAAAGTGAGCGATAAATTTTGTAGTACTTATCATATATGCGAACCTCTTTTTCTTGGGGAAAGATGCGTTCGGTGATCCTGATTGTCTGCTCACAGGCCTCCTGGACGTCTTTGTAGACTCCCACTCCCACACCAGCCAGAAGAGCCGCTCCAAAAGCTGCACCTTCGGTGACGTTTATCGTAACCAGCTCCAGGTTATACACATCAGCCTGAATCTTTCGCCATAGCGGTGAACGAGCTCCACCTCCTGAAGCCCTTACCTCCTTGACAGGAATTTTAAGGTCCTTGATTATCTCAAGGGAATCCCTTAATCCGTAGCAGACTCCTTCCATGATGGATCTGATCAGATGTGCTTTTCTGTGTCTTAAGGTAAGTCCAAAAAAGACCCCTTTAGCATTGGGATCAGCATGAGGTGTCCTTTCCCCAGCCAGATATGGTAAAAAGATCAAACCCTCACATCCCGCCTCTACCGTAGAAGCCTTTTGAGTTAATACCTCATAAGGGTCCAGCCCTTCTTTCCTTGCCTTATCTATCTCCTCAGCAGCGAGAGTGTCCCGAAACCATCGTAGCGATCCTCCAGCCGAAAGCATCACCCCCATAATATGCCACTTACCGGGCACGGCATGACAGAAAGTATGTACTCTTCCCTCCGGGTCAACCTTCACCTCATCGCTGAAGGCAAAGACGACTCCAGAGGTGCCAATGGTCGAGGAAATTATCCCTTCCTTGACGATACCACTTCCCACGGCCTGTGCTGCTTGATCGCCTCCTCCACCCACCACTGGCGTTCCCGCCTTAAGTCCAGTAAGATGGGAGATCTGACGAGAGATCTTGCCACTGACCACTGGAGACTCATAGCATTCGGGCATAAAATCCTTGTCGATATCCAGTTCCTCTAAAACTTCCTCAGACCATCTTCTTCCCCTCACATCCAAAAGAAGAGTTCCGGAGGCATCTGAGACCTCCGTGGCAAAGCTTCCCGTCAGCCTGAAGCGAACGTAGTCCTTGGGAAGCAATATCTTGAATATCCTCTCGTAAAGGTGGGGTTCGTTATCCCTTACCCAGATTATTTTGCCGGCAGTAAAACCCGTAAGAGCGGGATTCGAGGTAAGTTCAATGAGCCGCTTTTTCCCAATTTTCTCGGTGATATACTCACACTGTCTGGCCGTCCTCTGATCACACCAGAGAATGCAAGGGCGAAGAACCTTGTGGTCTTTCCCAACCAACACCGCCCCGTGCATCTGTCCGGAAAGACCAATTCCTTTGATCTCCTCCTTCTTGACTCCGGATTTAGCCAGCACCTCCTTGATCGACTCCACAGTAGCAGTCCACCAGTCTTCTGGATCTTGCTCAGCCCAATTAGGTCGAGGCGTATAAAGGGGATATTCCTTTACCGAGCTACAGACGACTTTTCCCGTCTCGTCGATCAGGAGCGTCTTCGTGCCCGTTGTCCCCACATCTATGCCCATTAAATATGCCATTGCTCATCTCTCTTACTTCTATATCCTCACCCATCTTCCTTCCCGAGAAGACCTGTCCATAGCCTCCAGAACCTCCTGACACTTTAGTCCATCCACAAAGTTCGGGGTAGGCATTCTGTCTTCCGCGATATCCTCCAAAAGGTCATGAATCTGGTGGACCATGGCATGTTCCCAGCCGATGATGTGCCCTGATGGCCACCAGGCCTTAAGATAAGGATGGGACTCCTCGGTGACCAGGATGGTCCTGAATCCCTGCTCATAATCCTTATCCTCCCGGGAGAAGAACTGAAGCTCGTTCAACCTTTCCAGATCGAAAAAGATGCTTCCCTTGCTCCCATTAATTTCGATGCGCTGGCAGTTCTTGCGACCTGGAGCAAGTCTTGTCACCTCAAAGCTTCCCAGGGCTCCATTTTTAAACTCAGCTATGGCGATGGCGGCATCGTCCACGGTCACCTCTCCCATCTTTCCTCCTGCCCTGGCCGTAAGACCGGTCACGTAAGAAGCCTCGGGTCTTTCCTTGATGAAGGTCTTGGTAGCACAGGTAACCCTTTCAAACTCACCTACCAGAAACCTTGCCAGGTCAATGATGTGAGCGCCAAGGTCGCCCAGGGCACCTGAGCCAGCGAACTCCTTTCTCAACCGCCAGACCAGGGGAAAGTTGGGGTCCACAATCCAGTCCTGAAGGTAGGTGGCCCTGAAGTGATAAATCCTTCCCAAAGCTCCCTCTTCGATCAGTTTCCTGGCTAAAGCGATAGCTGGAACCCTTCGATAGTTAAAGCCGATCATATGCTTTATTCCTGCCTTCTCCGCTGCTTCCAGCATCTCCCTGGCTTCATCCAGGTTCATCGCCATGGGCTTTTCGCAAAGAATATGTTTTCCTGCCTTTGCTGCGGCTATGGCTATATCCTTGTGCAGGTTAACCGGGGTGGAGATATCCACAAGGTCTATATCGTCCCTCTGGATGAGCTTTTCCCAGGAGGTCTCATAACTTTGCCAGCCATAAATCTTAGCCGCTTTAGCCACCTCATCCTCTGTCCTTCCACATATAGCCTTCATCACCGGGACTGCTTTCATGGAGCTGAAGAACATAGCTACATCCCGGTAAGCGTGACTGTGAGCCTTTCCCATAAACTTATAACCAACCAGACCTACTCTAATTTCCTTTGGCATAAAACCTCCTTTATACTTGAAGCTCTATGGCCTTTCCCTTTTCTGCGGAGCAGTAGATGGCCTCGATGATCTTCACCACGTTGAGTATCTCCTCAGGTTTGGTGATGGGCTGCTTATCTTCCTTTATGCAGCGGATAAAATGAGAAAGCTCGTCCTGATAGGGGTCTGTGGTAGAAAGCCGAGGATGAATATCGACCAGATCCCCATCCTCTTCCTTGTAGATAGTGAGTTCGCCGGGAAATCTTTCACCTGCAGCAAGGGACATTTTAGCTCCTCCCTTGGTGCCGAAAAGTGAGATAGAAGAGCCTGTCTCAGAGTTGCCAGCCCAACTTGCCTCCAGGAAAAGGGTCGAGCCATTTTCAAATTTGATAAAGGCACTGGCCAAATCCTCCACATCAAAGGTTCCCGTGAATTTGTCTCCCTTTCTGGTGAGAAGAGGTGGCCAGCCACCGTCGACTGCCTGATCCTTAAACTTATTATAGGTTGAACCAACCACAAGCTGAGGCTCAGGAGAACCCATAAACCACAGACTAAGATCAAGGATGTGAACTCCCACATCGATCAAAGGTCCCCCTCCAGAAAGCTTTTTGGTGGTAAACCAACCGCCAAGCCCGGGAATCCCCCTTCTTCTAAGATAGCTCGCCTTCGCATAGTATATCTCCCCCAGTTCTCCTCGGTCGATAAACTTTCTCAAACTCCTGGATGGAGGGCCAAAACGATGACAGAAGCCCACCATAAATTTTTTACCCGATCTTTCCACCTCCTCCAGGATTCTTTCCGCCTCTGGAACATTTATAGCTACGGGCTTCTCACAGAGAACGTGTTTTCCAGCTTTCAAGGAGGCTATGGCCTGTTCGGCATGTAAGAAGTTGGGAGTGCAGATGTTTACTGCCTCAATCTCTTCTTCTTTTAAAAGGTCTTGATAGTTGGTGTAGAATCTGGGAACGTCGAACTTCTTTGCCACCTCCTTTAGCTTGGTTTCGTTGACGTCCGAGATGGCTACAACCTCTGCCTCCTCCATCTTTTGATAGGCAGGAAGATAAGCGAACTGAACAATTCCCCCTGCTCCGATTATACCCACTTTCACCTTTTCCATCTTTCCCTCCTATTTACTGTTCAATTCACACCTTCATTCTACGCCCACCACATCTTTCCCAACTTTTCCCTGAGTATGATATCCTTCAAGAACTTAACTGCTTTCTCAAGACCTTCCTTAGCTGACATTAAACTATCCTCATGTTCAATGCTTAAGACATAATCGTAGCCCACCAATCTCAAGGTGCTGACAAAGTCCTTCCAGAAATCATCGCTGTGTCCGTATCCTACCGTTCTGAAGATCCAGGACCTGTTTATCTCATCGGAATAAGGCTTGGTATCAAGCACCCCGTTTACGGAGCAGTTAAGAGGATCTATGCGGGTATCCTTGGCATGAACGTGGTATATGGCATCACCCAACTTTCTTGCCGCTGCTATAGGGTCTATTCCCTGCCAGAAGAGGTGAGAGGGGTCAAAATTACAGCCAATTTCCTCGCCGGCAGCCTCCCTTAACTTGAGGAGCTTTTCCGGACAGTATACTGCATCTCCGGGATGCATTTCCAGACATATTTTCACCTTATGCTCTCGGGCAAACTTAGCTGTCTCCTTCCAGTAGGGAATGATCTTTTTCTCCCACTGCCACTTTATTATCTCGGAATAATAAGGTGGCCAGGGGCAGGTCACCCAATTCGGGTATTTGTCGGAGTCCGAAGCACCTGGGCAGCCGGCAAAACAATTTATTCTATCCACCCCTAACCTTTCCGCCAAAAGAATTGTCTCATTGATGGTCTTTCTGTGCTTTTTAGCGAAGGACTCATCAGGATGCAGGGGATTGCCATGGCAGCTTAAGGCACTGATGAAAAGATTATGCTCCTCTATCAGCCTTTTGAAATCCTTAAGCTTTTTCTCATCCTCTAACAGAAGGGAGGGATTGCAATGGGCATCTCCCACAAAATTTCCCGTGCCTATTTCCACCGCCTCGAGTCCAAGCTCGGCGATGATGTCCAGGGCCTTCTCCAGGCTCTGATCCTGAAATAAAGCTGTGAGAACTCCTAACTTCATCTTTGCCTCCTTTCTCTTAGACTGACCTTATCTCCTGCTTCATAAAGACCACATAAGAGATGGCAAAACATATAAGCATTAAGGCTATCAGGGTTACAATCTGTGGCCAGACAATCATAAGGCTCTGGCTTAAGGACAGGGGCGTGGGAATGAGCTCCCTTGTTTCCGCGGGAAATACCAGACCTAAGGTGCGCACTGAAGGGTTGAGCACGACGTTCACAGTCTCCCCGTAAAGGGTCATCGGTGAGATTCTCATAATCATATTCTGAACCTGAGTATGCTTTAAGATTACCTCTTCGGTAACTTCCTTGGTGATCGGCGAGACGTAATCGGCAATCACGTTGGCAAACATGTACAGGAAAAAGGTGAAGAAAAACCAGACCGCTATCGAGGTAAGAGCAGAGGTGGTTGTCCTTCTAAACAAGACAGAAAAGAGAATTCCTAAGCTTAAGTAGAAACCCGCATAGATGACGCTCATCAAAAAGAATACAGCTAATCTTGAAAGCTCTGCTCCCTCGGGAAGGATACCAAGCATATGAAGCTCCAACCCCAGAACAATTAGAAGAATGCTGACAAAGATTAGGGCAATGGTGGCCAGCCCCGAGAGGAACTTTCCGTTGATGAGGGAGTCCCGGAAAAGTGGCTGCGATAGGACCAGGCTTATCGTCCCTCTGGAGTGCTCGCTATTTATGGCATCAAATCCAAAGATAATCCCTAACAGAGGAGCGAAGAGACTGAGAAAGGAGACAAAAGAAGGAAGAGATCGACTATAAGAGGTAAAGAGCCTGAGAAAGAGAAATTCCGTAGGGGTCTCCTCTGGTTTTGCCATAATAGCCTGACTGCTCAGATAGGCGGTGAAAACTCCAATAAGGCAGATGAGGATGAACAGTAGCAAGAACCTTCTACTTCCAAAATTGTCCGCCAGTTCCTTCCAAAATACCGCGAAAAGCCCATACATCTCAACTACCCCCTTTGAAAATATCTTATGTAAATTTCCTCTAAGGTATAGTCCCGGCTTCTTATCTGAAGAGGAAGGGTGCCACTGTCCACGATGACCTTAGATATCTCTCTCCTCAGATCTCTGTCACACTTTATGGATAGAATATCCGCTGAGCTGCTAACCTCCCTTACTCCTTCTATCCTCCTTATGGAATCGAGGAGCTCGGGCTTCAAATCCTCCACCTGAACCTCAAGAATTGCCCTGCTTTCTCCGGCCGTTTCCCTGCCAAGCTGATCCACTGAACCCTCAGCTACCAGATGACCCTCGGAGACAATACCCACTCTATCGCAGATTCTCTGGACCTGGTAAAGTAGATGAGAAGAGAGCAGCACGGTAATATTTTGCTCTCGACTCATTTTCCTTATCAGCTCCAGGATGTGTCTTGCACCCTCGGGATCTATCCCACTTGTCGGCTCATCCAAGATCACGAACTTTGGATCTTTGACCAGCACAGCTGCTATCCCCAGACGTTGCCTCATCCCACGGGAGAACTTTCCCACCTCCCAGTCAGCTACCTCGTGAAGACCGACGACCTTCAAGAGCTCGTCAATCCTTGATGAGGACCTCTTATCCGGGATTCCATTTAACCTGGCTATGTACCTCAAAGTCTCCCTGGCGGTAAGATCCTCATAGAAGCCCACATTTTCGGGAAGATATCCGGTGACCCTTTTGACCTTAAGCGGCTCTGTGGTGGAGTTATATCCATATACTAAGGCTTTTCCTGAGGTGGGCTCGGTAAGACCTAAGAGCATCAGGATGGTAGTAGTCTTTCCCGCTCCGTTGGGTCCCAAAAGTCCGTATATTTCACCTTCTTTTATGCGAAGATTAAGACGCTCAACAGCCTTGATCCCATCATAAAACTTGCTAAGATCCGTCGTCTCCACAACCCACTTCATCTTCACCTCCTCTTCAATCGCACGAAGATCCCTATGAGTATGGCTATTATGGCCACTACAATGGCAACTCCTACCCAACCCCAGGTCGTGGGAAC
>QMPZ01000058.1 GCA_003648815.1 Candidatus Aerophobota bacterium
AAATATGATTGATCCTTCTCAAGATCAACTCCTCTTTTAAGTAAGTACCTTCCAGTTTCTTTGTTGTATTCTATTCTGGCATAATGTCCTGTGGCAAGATAGTTGGCACCTAACTCCCTTGCCTTCCTTAGCAGCACGCCGAACTTTACATACTCATTGCACCTTATGCAGGGATTGGGGGTCCTGCCCTTTCTATATTCATCACAAAAATTGGCTATCACATATCTTACAAACAAGTCCTCAAGGTCCACCACATAATGGGTAATTCCCAGCTTTTCAGCTACCTTCCTCGCCTCATCCACCACATTATAGAACCTGCTGACCTCTTTTCCGCTCTTTCCCTTGGGCCAGGTCCACATGGTCACACCGATGATCTCATAGCCTCTTTCTTTAAGCAAAGCGGCGCAAACCGATGAATCTATCCCTCCACTCATTGCCACAGCTACCTTCTTCATTTTCATCCCCTCAATTAAATTCTATTCCTGAACTATCCAATGTCAACAATGCACCCTTCAGGGAAGGGTGGAGGTGAAAATTTAACTTTGACAAATTTTCCCGGTTGTTATATTTTAAAGTTAAGGGGAGCTTAAAATATAAGGAGTGCAGAATGGGCAAACAGCGTATTGTGGATCTTTCCTACAGTATACGAGGGGATATGATGGTCTATCCGGGTATGTCAAGGCCTGTTATCGAGTGGTTAAAGAGGGTAAATCAGGAAGGCTCGAATGTCTCGAGGATAACCTTAGAGGCCCACACCGGCACCCATATCGATGCTCCTAAGCACTTCATAGATGAAGGAAAGCCGATAGACGAGCTCAACTTAAACAGGCTCATCGGAAAAGCTGTTCTCTTCAGGGTAAAGGATGAGCCAAGAGGACAGAGGATCAGCCTCCAGGAGGTAAAAAGTGCGGGAGTTGAGATAAGAGAAGGGGATATCTTCCTCCTCGACACCGGAATTTACAGATTCTTTGAAAGGCCTGAGTTTAACAGGTTCTTTCCGGTTCCCACAGAAGAGCTGTTAAAATGGCTCATCGCCAAGGGGATAAAAGCCTATGGCACCGATGCTTGCTCTGTGGACCCCGTGGAGGAGACGAAAAGGAGCAATCATCATCTGATGCTGGGAGAGGGCATTCCCATCATAGAAAATCTGTGCAACCTGGAAAAGCTTCCGGAGAAAAGGCCGTTTACCTTTTTTGCCATCCCCCTTAAGATTGAGAAGGCCGAGGCAAGTCCCTGCCGGGCTTTTGCAATTTTGGAGTAAGTGAAATAACGTACCTTGAACAAACCTGGATTTTGCAAGGTAAACTAAGCTTAAAGGAGGAAAAGATGCGAGAAAGCTGCTGGCCGGCTCTTCTGTTCAGTGATCTTCCCTTATTGAGCGAGGCGAAGACTCGCTCAATAAGCGCGGAGAACCCTAAGGGAGAAAAGGGAGGAGGAGGAAAGGAGGCCAGCAACCTCGGTGTGGGAAGAAAGGGAAGGCCTTGCATAACGCTTCCTCAGGCAAAGACAACCAGCCTTGCCGAAATTGAAGGAACAGGAGTTATCCAGCACATATGGATTACCCTGCCCGATCATACGGAAGAAGGACCTTATGTCTTAAGAGATCTTGTCCTGCGCATGTACTGGGATGGGGAGCCTGCTCCATCTGTAGAGGTCCCCTTAGGAGATTTCTTCTGCAACGGACATGCCATGCGCTGTAAGGTAAATTCCCTTCCCATAGCGGTAAATCCCACCGGCGGGATGAACTGCTACTTTCCCATGCCTTTTCGCTCATCAGCCAGGATAACCATAGAAAATCAGCATCCCAAAGATGTTCCAGGATTTTTTTACCAGATAACCTACTCCCTTCTTCCCCAGCTTCCTGAAGGAACAGCTTATTTTCACGCTCAATGGCGAAGGGAAAATCCCACAATGATCGGGCGCGATTACACCATAGTTGATGAGATAAAGGGGAAAGGACACTACGTGGGGACCTATTTGGCGATTGGAACGCTGTCTCGCTACTGGTGGGGAGAAGGTGAGATCAAGTTCTACATAGATGGAGATGAGGAATATCCCACCATATGCGGCACGGGAACTGAGGACTATGCCGGTGGAGCCTGGTGTTTTGGGGAGACATATTCCACCCCATTTTTGGGATATCCGCTTTGCCATAGATCAGAGGATGGGGTTCCCCTCCATGCCCTCTACCGATGGCACATAATGGATCCTGTGCGCTTCGAGAAATCCTTAAAGGTGACGATACAGCAGATTGGCCACGATGGACGCAGCCTTTTCGAAAGATCAGATGATGTCTCCTCGGTGGCTTACTGGTATCAGACTGAGCCGCATAACGTCTTTCCTGAGCTTCTTCCCGCTCAGGCACGCTGGCCAAGATAACGTAAGAGGCGCAAGGCAGATGAAAAAAGCGGTTCAATTTGGGGCAGGGAATATTGGAAGGGGATTTTTAGGCCAGCTATTTAATCAGTCTGGCTATGAGGTGGTCTTCATCGAGGTGAAAGAGGAGCTTATCAGCCAACTGAACCGTGAGCATTCTTATCGGTTAAGGATTGTGGGAGAAAAAACTGAGGAGCTCATCATCGATAAGGTGAGGGCGGTGGACGGCAGGGATAAAGTTAAGGTGGCCGAGGAAATCAGGGAGGCTGAGGTGATGGCCACAGCTGTGGGGGTGAGAAATCTTTCCTCCGTAGCTTCCTTGGTCGCAGAGGGAATGAGACAGCGGGCCAACTTTAAGGTCAAAGAGCCCATTAACCTCATCATCTGCGAAAACGTTCCTAATGCCAGCCAGGTATTCAGGGATTATCTTTTAAGGGAAATAGAACATGAGTACAGGGACTATGTGGACCTTCATCTTGGTCTGGTGGAGTCAGTGGTGAGCAGGATGGTTCCCATAATTCCTCCGGAGATTCGCAAAAAGGATCCCACCTTTATCATGGCTGAAGAATATAGCATCCTTCCCGTGGACAAAAAGGGATTTAAGGGAAAGATTCCCGAGATAAAGGGAATGATTCCTTATGAGAACCTTTACGCCTATGAGGAGCAGAAACTTTTCATCCATAACGCTGGTCATGCTATCTGTGCCTACTTAGGGTATTTGAAGGGCTACAGATACATCTGGCAGGCAATCGAGGATGAGGAGATTCGAAGGATTGTGCGGGCGGCCCTGGAGGAAAGCGGGGCAGCTTTGATAAGGAAACATGGTTTTAAGCCGGAGGAACAGAGAGCCCATATCGAGGACCTTCTTCGAAGATTTGCCAATCGCGCCCTGAACGATAGCATAGCCAGGGTGGGAAGGGACCCTATACGCAAGCTTGGTCCACATGAGCGTTTGATTGGCTCGGCAAAGCTTGCCTATCAGTACGGAATTATTCCCCAAAACATTGCCCGGGGGATTGCCGCAGCTCTGCTCTTCGACATGGAGGAAGATGAGGAGGCAAGAAAGCTTAGCCAGATGCGAAGGAAAGAGGGAGTGGATGTAGTTTTAAAGAAGATCTGTCAGATCGACCCGGAAAGTCATCTGGGAAGGTTGATAAAGAAGAACCTCAATGATAAATAATGGAGGCAAAAAGGAGACTTTTATGAAGGCAGCTGTCCTGAAAGGGATTGAGGACTTAGAGGTTAAGGAGATTCCCAGGCCCACTCCATCAGCTCATCAGATTCTCATCAGGGTGAGGGCCTGCACCATATGCGGAACGGACATAAAGGTCTATCATCATGGGCACAAGCTCATAAGGTTTCCCCGTGTTACCGGACATGAGGTAGCCGGCCAGATCGTGGAAGTTGGAAGCGAGGTGAAGAATTACAGGGTAGGGGAGAGAGTAGCTGTGGCCCCGGCCATTCCCTGTGGTCGGTGCTTTTATTGCCGGCGGGGAATGCAGAGTATGTGTGCTAACCTCAAGGCCATAGGCTATCACTACGATGGTGGATTTGCTGAGTTTATGCTGGTTCCTGAGGATGCTCTCCAAAACGGCTGTGTAAATCAAATTCCTTCCAACGTATCTTTCGAGGAGGCAGCCTTAGCTGAGCCATTGGCCTGTGCCATAAATGGACAGGAGCTTTCCAAGGTTGAGATGGGCGATACAGTGGTGGTGATAGGGGCAGGACCCTTAGGTTGCATCCATATGCAGCTGGCACGAATAAAGGGAGCCACCAAAATTATCCTCGTTGAGCTTTCCCGAGAGAGGACAGAGTTTGCTAAAAGACTCCTCTTTCCCGATGTGACGGTTAACCCTGCTGAAGAGGATGCTATAAAAAGAGTAAGGGAGGAGACGGAGGGAAGAGGAGCGGACAGGGTCATCGTCGCCTGTGGAAGCGGAAGGGCCCAGGAGGATGCGCTCCAGATGGTTCGTGCTCGGGGCACGGTAAACTTTTTCGGAGGACTTCCCAAAGACAAGCCCTTTATAAATTTTAACAGCAACTTAGTTCATTACGGGGAGTTCTACGTGGTGGGGACCCATGGATCAGCTCCTCGCCATAATGAGCTGGCCTTGCAGCTTATTTCCCAGAAGAGGATAAAGGTTAAGGAGCTCATCACCCATCGCTTGCCCTTAGAGAGGCTAAAGGAAGGCCTTGAGCTGGCTGAAAGTGGAAAGGCAATGAAGGTGTGTATATCTCCTGATCTCTAAAACGGGTGAGTTTTAAGGGAAAAGGTACGATAAAAGCTTTTCCGCCTGAGAATAGTCAGGGATGATAAGGTCCGCTCCTGCCTTGATGAGTCTTTCCCTCTTCTTCAGGTTCAATCCATACCGTCTTACCTCATCAGAGGCAACTCCAATAGCTATTCCATTGCGTTTTTTTGTCTCCCTTATCTCTACCGGCCCATCGCCAAAGCAGGCAAGCTCCGGTCCAGAGAGGTTATTTTCCCTAATTATCCTCTCCACCACCATTTTCTTTGAGTATTTGGTTATGTCGGAAAGGGAGCCGTAAATTCTTCCCTCGAAGTACCTTTCGTAGCCTAAGGCCTTTGCCTCCGATATTACGTCCTCCCTGTCCGTTCCGCTGGCAAGGTAAAGGGTAAGTCCTCTTTGATAGAGCATTTTGATGAGGTCTACTGCTCCCTTGATCGTATAGTCCGAGATGTCCAGCTCTTTTCTCTTTAACTTCTCTATTCTCTTTTTCACCATCTTCATTAAGGCATCGTTGTATATCTTTTTATATCCGAACTTATCCAGGATCTTATCTTTTGGGACAAATCCGAATTCTTCCACCATCCTGACCAGCTCTTCCATCTGGAGGATGGTCTGGACTCCGGTGGACTTGTCGATATATTCTTTTACCCTCTGAACTACCTTGCGGTAAGTTGACTCATCACAACTTTTGAACTTATCAGCAAGGATTTGCTTGAGGAAAACCTCTTCCATGATGGATTCCCAGCCCTGACGGAGGGTGGAAATGGTTCCATCCTGATCGAAGATAACATGCTTGATCTTTCCCCTGACTATTTTGGGGTTTATCACCTCGATCTCGGTGCCGGCAAGAAATTTTGCCTTCCTGAAGTCGGTTGCCAGCTCAGGGTTGTAGATATAATCGGGACCTTCTGCCAGCTTCAAGATCTCCTCAGGTGAGGCAGTGCCCGTCTGCTTTATCTTTCTTACCGTGATCGAGGAGGAAAAGTTAGCCATTATTCCTGCCTCCAGGGGGCTAGCTCCAGCTGCCAAGGAGGCGGCAATGGTGGCGATACAGGTATCCCCTGCTCCTACAGGGTCTACCTGGCCAAGGATTTGAATGCCGGGAATTTCGCTTATGTCCTTTCCGTCGTAAAGCAGGATTCCCCTCTCTCCCCTGGTGATGTAAACGGGCTTATTTGAGAGCTTAAATATGGCCTTTATGAATTTTCTCGCCTCATGCAAGGAGAGCGGATCATCATCACTCTTGTGCACTCCGCAGATTCTCGCCGCTTCTCTGCCGTTTAGCTTATAAATAGCACCCCGGAACCTTTCCGTCCTATCCCTGGAGTCGACGAGGAAAAATATATCCTTATTTTTTTCGATTAACCTGTTCACCTGCTTTATGGTAAAATCTGACCAGATACTGCCTGCAAGCTGCTGGTTAAGGATTACCGCATCCACCTTCCGAAGGACATCTTCCAAGCTTTTGACGAGGAGCCTTGCGGTCTCCGGAAGGATAAGGTTGAAATAGCCAAGATCCATTCTTTCCTGCTCTTCCTCCTTAAGATAAGGCTTTACATAGACCGGGGTATCCCAGTTTTCCTTTTGAATGAGCATCCCGCTCGTCTCCATTCCTCTTTCCTTCATCTGTCTCCTCATCTCATATCCAAAGGGATCATCCCCGATCACTCCTATATTGTAGACCTTTCTAACTCCTAAGGAGGTCAGGTTTATCGCCACATTTCCCGCCCCACCTAAGGAAAAGCGCTGCTTCCTTATTAGCTTAACCTTTTTTCCCGTCTCAACGGAAGTCTCACTTTTGTCAGGGTCGATGTCCCAGTAAAGGTCGAGGCAAAAATCACCCATCACGGCGACCTTTACCCTTCCAATTTTATCCAGGATGTCCTCAACCCTTGCCTTGTTAAGATAAAACTTCTCCATTCCTTCGGAATGACCCCCTCAAGTGTCGTTAAAAAAATAAGCCTCGAGCATTCTGCATAGAAGGTGATAGACTATGATTTGGTTTTCCTGGATGTTTGCGGTATCTTTTCCCGGGACCTTTAAGGGAAGATCAGCCATCCTGGCCAGCCTTCCTCCATCAGGTCCGGTAAAGCTGATGGAGGGAATACCATAGGCCTTGGCCAGGCTCATAGCCGCTACCACGTTTTTGGCATTTCCGCTTGTGCTGATGCCCCAAAAGATCCCCCCTTTAATGCGACATAGAAAGGAGTTTAGCTCCTGGGCATAGGCATAGATGGGATTGCGGTCGTTCTCATAAGCGCTGCGCAAGGAATGCGATTCACCGAGCACCACCACGGGAAAGCCAAGCTCCAGGTTCTCTATGAGTTCTTCTCCATAAGGAAGGGTGGAAAGTTTTTTAATCAGTTCTTTGTCGCGTAGGGGCCTTCTCTTCTCGAATGATTTGGCAAGCTCTCCTTTGATGTGCATCGCGTCGCTAAAGCTTCCCCCGTTGCCGCAGATAAAGAGAACGTCTCCACGTTTGAAGGAACTTGCCAGCTGCTCGAAGACCTTTATGATCTGGCTGACAGATTCCCTCAAATGAGGAAAGTCAGCTACAAATTCCTCAAGCAATTTCCTTACCTTAGGATGTTCAAGTTTTTCTAAAAGTTTTTTGGCATCCTTGAAGTTTTGAGTTTCCATGAAGGTTAATCTCCACAAAACTCCTTCCCCCTCAGCGCTTCGCTGCTCCCCTTTTCAAACCTCAATAATTCAGATGGAGCTACTTTCCCCTGAGCGACTTAGGGAAATGACTTTTTTGCGAAGCGAAAAAGGAGGGCTCCCAGGAAGCGAAGGGGAAAGTAGCTCCATCTATAGACATCAAGAAACGAGGCTTGAGGGGTCATTCCGAAGGAATGGGCGAAAGCCTATGTTTCCCCCACGGGCGCTCTTCACTCTTCCCCCTTTATTAAACAAATGTTTATACTTTCCTATGCCTCAAGATATTTTATGATATACTGATAGAGGACCGGAATGGTTAGCTTCTGATTTCCCTGAATGTAGAGGCCCTTTCCCCCGAATGAGTTGGGAATTCTGGTCACCACGCTCTTCTGATCGCGAAAATAATAATGATAAGATTCCTCGTTACTCATGTTTTCCGGACCAAAGGGTCTTATGTCAAAGTCGGCGGTGATAATCCCCCTTGGGGGATGGCCAACGTTTGCCGCCATGGATACTGCCTTCAATAATACCTCCGGACCGGTCACCGCCGAGCCAACGTTTAAGGCAACCCCGCCTTTGTTAAATTTGGTCACCTCGTTGACGAAGATCAAAAAATCCCTACCACTTGTTCCGCCCTTTGCCTCGCCGTCAAAACTCGGATGCTCATCCATCACATCAGTTCCTATGGAGGCGTGAATGGTCACTGGAATGTTATGCCGATAGGCTACTGCCAGGACGCTTTTGTCAGGATACTTGAAGTTTTCGGGCGAGCCTTCCTTCAGGACAGATTTTAAAACCATCTTTCTAAAACTCTCATCGCACATGACCTTTCCCAAAGCCTCACCATAACCGAGCCTCATAGCATTTGCCAGCCGCAGGGTCTCGTTGATGTAGGATAGCTCGTAGGCCAGACCGAACTTTCCTTCAGGAAGGGCGTTCGGGACATCCTCGCTGGTCTGTCCGATCAGGCTCAGCTCAAAGTCATGAATTGCGCCTGCCCCTTGGGAGGCTATCAGGGTTACCATACCCCGCTTTATCAGGTCAATGAGTATGGGACTTAGGCCATTTTTGATGAGATGAGCTCCGGTAAAAAATATCACCGGCTTTTTCTTTCTTCTTGCTTCCACCATATGAAGGGCGAGCTCCCTTAGCTTGTCCCTGACTTGAGGAGGAATCTCATAGCGGCTTCGAAGAACTTCCTCACACCTCACAAAGGAGTCGATTTTTACCTTATTTGGCCGCGAAGAGATTGGATAAGTCTTTACCTTGTTGATATTGAAAATTGAATATTTTCCCCGGTATTCCATAAATGTCTCCTTCCCCTCAAGCATCTTCCTTGGTGTTTATGGATGTAGCTACTTTCCCCTTCGCTTCCTGGGAGCCCTCCTTTTTTGCTTCGCAAAAAAGTCATTT
>QMPZ01000059.1 GCA_003648815.1 Candidatus Aerophobota bacterium
CTCGGCTCCTGCACAAGGAACCTCAATAAGAAGAAGCCTAAGGACAGGATCAGGACAGTAAGGAAAAAGGTAAAGGGGAAGGAGAGCTTATCGGAGATCATCCCTCCTAAGAGAGGTGAGAGGCCGACAAACGGTGCCTTAAAGGTATTGCTCAGGGCAATGTAAGTTGGCCTCATCTGAGGGCTGGAAAATTCCAAGACAATGTTCTGACTCGAGATCATACCTGCACTGAAAGAGCAGCCGATGAGGATGAACACTATGTAAAAAAGATAAGGAGAGGAGGAGAAAATGGCAACGAGACAGGCACTGATGGTAAGCAGAACCGACATTTCCATTACCACCTTGTATCCCTTGCGATCACCTAAGTAGCCCCACAGAAGCGAGCTTATGGTCTGCGCACCGAGAATTAAAGAGGTAAAAACCCCCATATAACTGTCAGAAAGTGATAAGCTGTCGAGGGCGTATACGGCAAAGAAGGAGGTGGCCATTCCCCCGCAGCTTAAAAAAACACTTGCAAGAAGAAAGGAAGAAAAATTCCTGTCCCCTTTAAGTAGATGGGGAATCTCACCGATATATTCCTTAAAACTTGTGCGCCTGCCTTGTATTGGATATATGGGTTCCCGAACTAGAGCAAAAAACCCGTAGGAGATAGAGGCGGCGATGAAGCTTATGAGAAAGCAGAGGAAAAAATTTTTGGGGAAGGAGTAGCTACGAAGAATGTAGATGGAAAGAAAACCGGCAAACATACCCATCCCTCCGCCGAGGAAATTGCTCCATCCAAAGAATCGTCCCCTCTTTTTTAAGGGTATTATCTTGGCCAACATATCCAGCCAGGCAGGACCCATCACTCCTCCTGCGAAGGCGAAGACCGCATAGAGCACAAAAAATATGCTTAAAAAAATCCAGGAGGGAAGCTCTGAAAGGTAAAGAAGCAGAAGAGACAAAAATAGCCAGGGAAGTCTTTCCCCTAATCCCCAGCGCAGAATAATGTCCTTTTTCCTTTTTATTTTTTGAATATAATTGGCACTAAAAATTTGAGGAAGAAACCAGCCTAAGGTATTCAGCGAGGCGACCAGACCGATGATGAGATTGGATGAGGTAAAATGCCTGAGGAAGGCGGGCAGTACGGTGTTGACTGAGGCAAAACCCATCCCAAACGAGAAAAATACCGCATCCATAATATTAACGGTGAAGTTCCAGCGATAATTTTTCCTTACCTCTTCCTCGAAATTCTTAATCACTTTGGGCAGCTCCTCTTCTATAGCCATGAGAAAACATAATTATAGCAAGAAATTCTCAATCCTCAAGAAAGCCTCAGGGCATTCCCCTCCGTCGCTGAGGATGCTCCTTGAAACAATATTGAGGGGGCAATGTTTCACATTTCCCCCCCCTCAACGCCTCGCTCCCCCTTTATTAAACAAATGTTTATAAATTCCTATGCTTCAAGTCAAGATGAGAGATGGCAACCAACGCAAGGCCAAAGATGATCCTTTCTGCTTGCCTACTTTCCAAATATTTGTTAAAATATCGCTTAAAATGCCCAAGAAAGATCACAACTTCACCCGCTAAGGAAGAGAGAATGCCAAAGCTGGGATACGGGATAATTGGATGCGGAAGAATATTTCCCTTCCACGCCCGGGCGGTAAGGAAGCTGCCGGAAGTCGAGCTGGTGGCGGTCTCTGATATAGTTGAGGAGAGAGCGCGAAAAGGAGCACAGATGTTTGGAGCAAAAGCCTGGTATACCGATTACAGGAAGCTGTTAGATAGAAAGGACATTCACCTTGTCTCCATCTGCCTTCCCCATCACCTTCATGCAAAGGCGAGTATTGATGCAGCAATGAGAGGAAAACACGTCTTATGCGAGAAGCCCATAGCCATAAATGAGGAGGAGGCAAGGAGAATGATCGATGAGTGTCGAAGAAGGAAGGTAAAGTTAGCCATAATATCTCAGAACAGATACAACGATGCCTCACAGAAATTATATAAAGCTTTTCAGGAAGGAAGATTCGGCAGGTTAGTTTTGGGCTGTGCGGACGTGAAGAATCATAAGGATCAATCCTACTACGACCGCGATGAATGGAGAGGAAGGTGGGCTACAGAAGGAGGAGGAAGCCTGACCACCCAGGCCTATCACATCATCGATCTCCTGCGCTGGATAATGGGACCGGTCAGGTCAGTCTGCGCTCATATGGCGACCCTGACTCATGACATCGAGGTGGAGGATACGGCCACGGCTACCCTGGAGTTCGAAAATGGAGCTCTGGGTGAGATCTCCTCGACAAATTCCTCTCCAATTGGCTTTTCCACTCGGTTAGAAATTCATGGAGAAAATGGCTCGGCCATCATTCAGGACAATCGAATCGTTTATTGGGATTTTCCGGGAATTCCTGAGGCGGAAAAGGTTCTCGAGGCACACCTTCAAATTGGCTCGATACCAAACAGAGGATATGGCGAAAGTCATCCCCGTCAGATCAAGGAGTTTGTGAGGGACGTTTTAGAGGACAGGGAACCCCTCATCAATGGCGAGGAGGCCTTGAAGACCTCTCGGCTAATCTGGGCCATTTATAGCTCAGCTAAGTCGGGAAGGAAAGTCTACCTTACAAAAGGAGGAGGAGATGCCTAAGTACTCCATCGGTATTGATTTTGGGACGGAGTCGGCGAGGGCGGTCCTGGTAAGGGTGGAGGATGGAAAAGAGGTAGCTACTTCCGTATATAACTACAAGGATGGAGTAATAGATGAATTTCTTCCAGGAACCAACATAAAGCTTGAGCCGGATTGGGCTCTGCAAAATCCAGCCGACTATATCGAGGCATTAAAGAGGACCATTCCCGAGCTTTTGGAAAAGAGCGGTGTGAGGGCAGAGGAGGTAATTGGGATAGGAATAGACTTTACCTCCTGCACGATGCTTCCCATTGATAAGGAGGGAACTCCTCTCTGTATGCTGGATGAGTATCGCGAAAACCCCCATTCCTGGGTCAAACTCTGGAAACATCACGCTGCTCAACCAGAGGCCGACAGAATAAATGAAGTTGCTCGAAAAAGAAAGGAAAAGTTCTTAGCCCGTTATGGAGGAAAGTACTCTTCAGAGTGGTTTTTCTCCAAAGCCCTGCAGATCTTAAACGAGGCGCCTGAGATCTATCGGGCAGCGGACAGGTTAATAGAGGCAGCGGACTGGATAGTTCTCCAGCTTACAGGACAAGAGAGGCGAAGTTCCTGTACGGCAGGCTACAAAGCCTTGTGGGACCCAGAGACCGGTTTTCCCTCTAAGGATTTCTTTAAAGCCTTAGATCCCCGTTTTGAAAATGTGGTGGATGAGAAGATGAGCAGAGAAATTCACTTCTTGGGCGAAAGGGCAGGGGAACTGACCGCCCGAATGGCCTCTCTTACCGGACTTAAGGAGGGAACGCCTGTGGCAGTGGCAAATGTGGATGCCCATGTCTCTGTGCCGGCGACTACGGTGACCGAACCTGGGAAGATGGTCATGATAATGGGAACCTCTATCTGTCATATGATGGTGGACAAAAAGCTCCACCTAATTCCCGGCATGTGTGGAGTGGTGAAGGAGGGAATACTTCCAGGATATTACGGATATGAGGCTGGTCAGTCGGCGGTGGGAGATATCTTTGCCTGGTTTGTAAAGAACTGTGTCCCGAAAGAGTACTTTGAGGAGGCAAATGAAAGAGGTGTAAATGTCCACCGCATCTTAGAGGAGAAGGCCTCACGCTTGAGGGTGGGAGAAAGTGGACTCCTTGCCCTTGACTGGTGGAACGGTAATCGCTCGGTGCTGGTAGATGCTGATCTTAGCGGTCTTTTGCTGGGAGCCACCCTGGAGACAAAACCGGAGGAGATATATCGCGCCTTGATCGAGGCGACCGCCTTCGGAACCTATAAGATCATCAACACCTTCGAGGAGAACGGAGTTAAGATAGACGAGCTTTACGCCTGCGGAGGACTTCCGGAAAGGAACAAGCTCCTCATGCAGATTTATGCAGATGTTACAGGAAGAAAGATAAAGATAGCTGCCTCCTCCCAGACCCCGGCTCTTGGCTCGGCTATGTTCGGTGCGGTGGCGGCAGGAAAGGAAAACGGAGGTTACGAGAACATAATAGAGGCAGCGAGGAAGATGGCTCACCTGAGGGAAGAGCGTTTCGTGCCCGATGAGAAGAATCATCTTCTATATGAGAAAATTTACGCCGAATATGAAAGGCTGCACGATTACTTTGGCCGGGGTGAAAATAACGTAATGAAGACGCTCAAGAAAATAAAAAAGGATCAGGGGGTAAGAAGATGTTAGAGGAGATGCGCGAGAGAGTCTGGCGAATGAACCTGGAGCTTCCCAAAAACAACCTGGTAAGGATGACCAGTGGAAACGTCAGCGGAAGGGACCAGAAGACAGGTTACGTGGTAATTAAGCCCAGCGGAGTAAGGTACGAGGACTTAAAACCATCCGATATGGTAGTGGTAGATCTAAAGGGAAGGGTGATTGAGGGAAAGCTAAAGCCTTCGGTGGATACTCTCACCCATCTTTACATATACCGACATCGAGAGGATGTCAACGGCATCGTCCACACCCATTCCAATTATGCCACCAGCTTTGCTGCCTTAGGGGAAAGCATCCCGGTATGTCTTACCGCTATAGCTGATGAGTTCGGCGGTCCTATTCCCGTAGGAGAATATGCTCCGATCGGGGAAGAGGAGATAGGAAAGGAGATAATAAGGTCCATCGGCAGCTCCCCCGCCATTCTGATGAAAAACCATGGGGTGTTCACCATTGGACCATCGCCTGAGGCAGCTCTAAAGACAGCGGTCATGCTCGAGGATGTAGCCAAAACTGTGTATTTAGCTCTTCTTCGAGGAACACCTATTCAGATTCCAGAAGAGGAGGTAAAGAGAGCTCACAGAAGATACAAGGAAAAATATGGACAGACAGAAAGGTGAACGAGATGGGTAAGACCATAGCGGAAAAAATTCTTTCCTCTCATTCGGGCAGGGATGTACGGGCAGGGGATATGGTCCTCTGCGAGGTCGACTATGCCATGGCTCAGGACGGAACAGCTCCTCTGGCCATCCAGGCCTTTAAGAAGATGGGGGGAGGAAAGGTCTTCGATGAGGGAAGATTTGCCCTCTTTATCGACCACAACGCTCCCTCTCCCAGCAAGGAAGTCTCATCCCTCCATGCTCTTATGAGAAAATTTGCCAAAGAGCAGGGAATAAAGCTGTACGACGTAGGAGAGGGAGTCTGCCATGTAGTTGGCCCTGAGGAGGGCTGGGTAGTAGCCGGGGACCTTGTGGTGGGAGCTGATTCCCATACCTGCACTTATGGAGCCTTGAATGCTTTTTCCACAGGGGTTGGGTCCACGGATCTGGCAGCAGTTCTTTACTCGGGAAAGCTCTGGTTCAAGGTTCCTGAGAGCATAAGGATAGTGTGCAAGGGAAAGCTTCCTCCAGGGGTATACGCTAAGGACCTTGCTCTTTACCTGATGCGAAAGCTGAGCAGTCGAGGAGCACTCTACAAATGCATAGAATTTAGCGGAGAGGCGATCAGTAGTTTAAGCATAGAGGCACGTTTTACCATCGCCAATATGGCCATGGAGATGGGGGCAAAGGCCGGGATAATGGAGGGGGATGAAAAGACCGAAAGATGGCTGAAAAAGCATTCAAACAGAAAGTTTCAGTTTGTAAAGCCTGACGAAGATGCCTCTTACGAGAAAATCCTGGAATATGAGGTCTCGGAGCTTACTCCCCAGGTGGCCAGGCCTCATACGGTGGACAATGTCGCTTCCGTAACTGAGGTGGAGGGAATTCCCATTCAACAGGCCTTTCTGGGAACCTGCACTAACGGAAGGTTGGAGGACTTAAGGATAGCCGCACAGATTTTAAGGGATAGAAAAGTTCACCCTGAGATACGCTTTATCGTGGCTCCTGCCTCGAGGAGAATTTACATAGAGGCGATAAAGGAGGGAATTATAGAGGTGCTCTTGAAGGCAGGCGCGGCTATTGTCAGTCCTGGATGTGGATGTTGCGTGGGCACTCATAACGGTGTTCCCTCTTCTGGAGAGAACGTCATCTCCACCGCCAACAGAAACTTCAAGGGAAGAATGGGTAACCCCGATGCCTTCATTTACCTGGCATCCCCAGCCACAGTAGCTGCCTCAGCTATAGAGGGAAGGATTGCCGACCCGAGAAGATACATTTAATTTTGTAGTCTTGCGGCGACGTTCATTTACGCTCACCTTGAGCCTGCGGCTTAGCGAGTAAAGAGTAAATTGTGAAGGGTTAAAACATCACCTGTTTTAGAAGGGGGGTTAAATGGAGGTGAAGTTACCCGTCGTTTCTTCTGACGATATTGTGCGGGCTATGAGAAAAGCAGGTTTTTCTTATGCACCAAAGCGAGGAAAGGGCAGTCATATGGCATTTTATAAAGAAAAAGAGGGGGAGGGGCCATGAAGAATATTGTTCAGAACGTATACCTCCATAAGGATACCTGCAACGTCTATGTCATCGAGGACGGGACTGGATTAATAGTAATTCATGCGGGAAACGGAAGCGTGCTGGATAAAATAAGCACTTCTTTTCCCGGTAAAAAAATCATCGCTTGTCTAAATACTCACCACTTTCGGCCAACCGTTCAAGGACTTCCATTGTTCGAAGAACACGATATAAGTATCTATGTGCCCTATTGGGAGCAGGATATGTTCTGTGGCACTACAGGATTCTGGCAGGAAAGACAGACCTGGATAAACTATGATGGTCGCTGGGACAGATTCTCTCCTATAAGCTCGATCAAACCAGCAGGATACCTCAGGGACTATGATAAAATAAGGATTGGCGAGCTTGTATTTGAGATTATCCCTACTCCAGGTCCTACTCCAGGAGCGATATCTTTAAGCCTGAGGATCGGTGGCAAGAAGATTATATTTACCGGTGACCTAATCTACGGACCGGGCAAGGTCTGGAATCTTGCCTCAAGTCAGTGGAACTATAACGATGCATACGGTGTTTGTTATTGGATCCAGAGCCTTAGAGAAATTCGTGCTAAAGGAGCAGATATCCTCCTTCCCTGCCATGGCGAACCTATATTCTCCCCTCAAGAGGCTCTGGAGAAGTTAGAACAAAATTTCAATTTGCTTCTCAAATACCGGGCACGGCCTGAGGAGCTTGATGCTGTAAAAACGGAGAAATGGAGTGGCCTGACAAAGATCACCGATCACCTCTACCTTGATAAAGCCTCAGCTGCTCAAAGCTTCTATCTTATCTCCCAGTCCAACAAAGCAATGGCCTTAGATTACGGTTATAGAGCACCGATGCTTTTTCCGATAAAGCATCACTTCTCTACGCGCAGACCCCTTCTACACGGAATAGAAGCTCTGAAGGAGAGGTTTGGCATTGAGAGGATTGACGTGGTAATACCATCTCACATACACGATGACCATGTATGCGGAATTCCCCTCCTGGAAAGGCTATTCGGCACGCAACTTTGGTGTGCCGAGCGCCTTGCCGATGTGCTTGAAAATCCCTACAGGTACAATGTGCAATGCATATGGCCCGAATCGATGAAGGTCCATCGCCGTATTCCGTTTGAGAAGGAGTTTTGGTGGGAGGAGTATAAGTTTAAGATGCATCCTTCGGGTGCCCATACATTCTATTCGGCGATGATTGAATTTGAAGTTGATGGACTTAAGGTGATTCACACCGGGGACCAACAAGGCTTCTCAGACATGGTAAAGCGTCCAGATATGTTTTACCATAATTATGTCTATCAGAATCGCTTCAGGCGCGAGGAGATGATGAATGCAGCAAAACTGATCAAAAAAATAAGGCCGGATCTCATTATCTCAGGCCACTGGGAGACAGTAAAGGTCAATGATGAAGTTTTAAAAGCTCTGGAGAAAGCCGGCTCTGAGCAGGTCAAAATTCATGAGATGCTCCTTCCAACGAATGAGTTCGACTGGAACTGTGACCACATCGGTGCGGAAATTTTCCCCTATCACCTGGAATTTTCCGAGCCGAATCAAAGTAAAAAAGTGCAGGTTAAGATACGAAATCCCTTCAAAGAAGCCAAAGGTGGACTGGTAAAGATGGTACTTCCCGAGGGCTGGCAAGTAGTTCCTCAGGTCCACAAGGTGCAAATTAAAGGATTAGGAGAAAAAACGCTGGAATTTACCATAAAAATACCTGGGAAACTAAAAATTAGAAGACAGCCAATTGCAGTTGACGTAACGCTGGATAACTATCCTCTGGGACAGATTGCTGAAGCCTTAGTAACTGCCAACTGGCCAGAAAAGACGCCCTGGGGCGGAGGAGTTTGGGGATGAAAGCTCAAGCCCTATATGAGGTAAAAGAAGGTGCATGATAAAAGTTGTAGAAGGTAATGGTCAAGATGATCCTGAAACTTTACCTTAACTTGAAAAGGCTATAGATGAGCAAACAGAATCTAAAATTAAGGGAGGCAAGACATATCGCCTCTTAAGTTGTATAACCTAAGGACCTTAGCTTCTCGTAGGAAGTAAGATCACCTTTTTCTCTATGAGGGCGATGTAAATTGTACATATTCTGCCACCATAAGGCTCTCTTTAAAAGGTTATCTAAGCCTTCCCTTTGGAAGATATAGTACCTCAGGCGCCTTTTTCCAAGCCCCATCTTTTTGCGGTAGTCTATGATCATCTTTTCCTTTTCTCTTCTATATGATTAGGA
>QMPZ01000060.1 GCA_003648815.1 Candidatus Aerophobota bacterium
GTCTTAATTTTTCTTCCATATAAAGTCTTGTTTGCCAGTGGATTATGGAAAAAAATTTCCCTATTGATTGTTTGGAATCTCGTGTTGAGCTCATCCTGCTAACCTGAAGGAGATTCATGCACAAAAATAAAGTTGCATAGGCAACTTTTTTATTTTAGTAAATTGGTCATTTCTGTCAAATCGTAATCCTTTTCTTTAAAAATGAGGGATTAGGAAGAAAATAAAAGTTTCACAAAAAAATTTGGTTTTTCAAGGTGTTTTTGTAAAATTGGACGGAAAGCGATGAGGGGCATCCAGGAAGGGTTTTTTACACTGGCACGCCTGGAGGGATTCGAACCCCCGACCTACGGATTAGAAGTCCGTTGCTCTATCCAACTGAGCTACAGGCGCACATTCCTATAATAAAAATAACAAATTTTCACCTGGTGTCAATAGTGATCACTCCAGTTTCAGAAAAAATATGGTAAAGAGGATCACGGGGGAGAGAAATCTCATGAATTTTAAGGAGGTTTATCATGAGAAAACCCGTGCCCTACCCAAAGACAGAAGGAAAATTGCACTGGATAGTATACAAGTTTTATCCAATCTGGCAAATGCAAGGTCGACCCTTGCACTCAGTGCAATATCAGGGACTTCATCCTCGGCGTAATAACGAAGGGCACAACCCGTCTCAAAGAGTGGAAATTTTTCCGAAACTGGGGTTATTATTCTTGACAGGATATTCTGATACATATATTATATTTGCGAAAAGGCTGTCATTTTTGGTGTGGTCAGATATTCAGAGGATACAGGTGAAGTGGTGTCTTTTTATGATTCCTTTTATTCACCAGTAAATATTAGGGTACAGATATACATTCGACTAAGCTGGAAATAATGTGTAAGATTACTACCAGAATTACTTTTTAAAAGGAGTTCGGTAATAAAGCTCCCAACTTTAAAGTGACCTGAAGGAGGGAGTTTCAAAATCCACATATATCAATCTCGATATAACTGAAACCAGATCTTCAATGGTTTCAAACGGCCCATGATTCGCGCAAAATAAAAAAGAGGTTAATGCGGTTGAAGTGGGAAAAAATCCAGTTATTTTGTATTGAAAACCTGGTATGGGTCTTAATCATAGGGATATTCATTATATTTTCAGTACTCAATCCTCGTTTTTTTGCACCCCACATCATATATTCTATTCTGCAAGATGCCAGTATGCTGGGACCTTTAGCGTTGGGATTGGGGCTCTGCCTTCTTGTAGGAAGTTTCGATGTTTCGTTAGGTCGAGTAGCGGGTCTTTCATGTATTATTGCTGCATGGCTTTGCGAGTTCACTGACTTACCCGCTTTCCTGATTATTCCGGTACCTCTTATAGTTGGTCTGGCTATCGGGATTTTGAACGGTGTGCTTATCGGAAGGGGAAGGCTAAATCCCTTCCTTGTTACGCTTGCGGGCTATTTGATATGGTATGCCCTTTCATGTGATATTATGTACGGTAAATACTTTCCACCCGGTCGTTTTGACCCATTAATTCTCCTTTTTGGAAGAGGTCGAATCGTGGGTGGGATGTTTGTTTCCACGACCATTTTCATAGGATTGCTTTTACTACTCTGGTTTTTTGTGAAATACACCCGTAAAGGAAACGCAATATATGCGGTTGGGGGCTCAGAGGATACGGCGAGAAGACTCGGGATAAATACAAATAATGTAAAGTTACTGGTTCACACCATAGCCGGAGTACTTGCAGGATTCTGTGGACTCTGCTATGTTGGTTATGCAGTAGAAATCAAACCAGTGGTGGTTCCTCCTTATACAATATTCCCCGCTTTTGTTGCCATTGCTCTGGCTGGAATCAGTATCACTGGCGGTAGAGGGAATCTACTCAACATTTTAGGGGGGGTAATATTAATTGCGATGACTAAGGTAGGAGCCACCATGGTGGGAGCGCCATTTGAAGTTGCATACTATGCAGTGCCGGGCATTCTATTTCTAATTGTGATTGTTCTAATTAATCGACTGGATTTATTCAGAGACAGGATACTTTCCAGAATCTACATTCGTTCCTATGCGGAGTCGGTTACCTCAGATGGTGAACAACCTGAATCTAAAGAAAGGCACAGATCGATTCAGGGGAAAGACCTAGATAAAACAT
Organism: Candidatus Aerophobota bacterium; assembly: GCA_003648815.1. Taxonomy (GTDB): domain Bacteria; phylum Aerophobota; class Aerophobia; order Aerophobales; family B47-G16; genus B47-G16. The sequence goes on from QMPZ01000060.1 coordinate 2,138, forward strand.
AGCCTGTGTGGTCAAGTTGTCTTTGGTCTAAGAGGGTATCAGCAGACGATCTTTCATTTTAACAATGATCGAGTTCATTATTATCCCCATGAGTATTAGAATGCCTATTGTAAGGTGTACCCGGGCTACGGGTGTTATACCAAGCATATGAGCCCCCATATCCACAGTACCGATGAAAAACATACCAGCAATGACATTCTCTATATTTCCTCTTCCACCCTCAATAGCAATTCCACCCAATATAGTCATCGCAAAAATCCAGAAGAGCCATTCATCCATCATGTACGGTGAAGTTGCTCCAACATCTCCTACGAAAATCAAACCACTTAGACCTGCAAACATCCCTGCAATTGTATGAACGAGGAGCCTCATATTTCCCACATTTATTCCCATCATTCTGGCAGCGTCAGAGCCCCCTCCTATCGCGTATATCCTCACCCCGGTTCTGGTATGATTCAGGATCAGCCATATGAGAATTACTATTCCCACCAGAAAAACAATTGAAAAACTGACCTGGCCTATAATCTTTCTTTCAGAGATAAGAAGTATCTGACTGTGTCTTATCCATAATGTTCCCGGACGGATTGCCTTTCTCGCTCCTATAAATAAAAAGGTCGTTGCCAGTGTGACAAAAAAAGAGTGAACACCAGTCTTGCTAATGATCAAACCATTGATAGCTCCGGACGCAGCCCCTATAATCAGTGGCAGAAGTAACAGAAGGATCCCTGGCGCATCCGGGAACCAGACTTCACCAAACTCTACAATAAAAACGCCCGCGAACCCACCAATCGCTGGCAGAGAAAGGTCCATGGATCCAGAGAGCAGACAGATCCCTGTTGCAATTGCAAGGATGCCGTATCCCGTATACACCAGGAATATATCAACAACAGTTGAAAGGTTGAAGAATAAATCCGGTGATAAGAGAATAAATAGTATATACCCAGCTATTGCTATGATCCACATAAAACGATCCAGCATGAACAACTGAATTTTTCTCCAGTTCATGTTTCTACTTCCCCTTTTTTAATCTACTTCTCTTTTAACGTATTAACCAGGATTTTACACCTATTATTTATTCCCCTGTAGTTTCGCAGATTTTTGGCTAAAATAGGGAAGAAGGTATCCTATCCTCCAAAAACCCTGTCACAAGGAGAATAAATGGAAATTTACTTCCCACCATTATTAATAGCATATCTTAAGGCTTTTTGTCAAACATTGTCTCTATCCCTAATAGGGTGTACTTTCAGAGCTTCATCTGGGTACTGATAGATCTATCAGCCGTTTCTGAGAAAGATACATCTTCTGGTCAGCTCTTTGTAGACTCATATCAGGGAAAAATCTGAAACGGCATTCCAAATTCTTTCTCACAAGTTCGCTCTACAGGGGGACTTTAATAAATTCGAGGATGAAAATGATTCACAAGGTTTCTTTCGGTTACATTTACATGATTCAATGCACTCCAGTTTCCCGAAAAAATCCTAATCCTTTCATAAATTATTTTCCCTTAACCTTTTATTCGTAGGTCTTCCATTATTAGATTCCATTAAAAGGTAATCCATAATCTGACAATTTTTAAACGTGCTTTTAGTTGGCAATTTTTCAATATGTGATATACTTACATAGTGTCAAGTATTTTATGTCTGGACATATCTCTCCCTTCTCATCTTTTCCAATATGGGTTTTGCCTTGATGAATCCCCTGTGGACTCTCCTGCTCCACTTCTCATTTAGCTCTCAAGATGTAAGATAAAGGATCTTTTCTATAGCCTTTACATAAGAGAAGACATCTACTATTTTGGTTCTTCTTTTTATCTGCCTGTTCGCTCTTTCAAGTATGTTGATGGTGTATATGGAGGAGCTTATCTGTTCGGGATAATCTAAGAAGGTGGTTAAAGTAGAAAAGTCTCTTCGCCAGCTTTCCACAAGCTCTGGATAAATCTTTTCCCAGTTTCTTTTAAGGCTTTCCAATCCCAAAAGTGCCTCTTCCCTGCTGTTTACCTGATAGATTCTCTCGTACATGGCGATGATAACCTCCTCCAAATCCAGGGATCCTCTTCTATAAGGAGGAAGGCAAGAGGGCCTAAAGCTACCTTCTCTTACTCGAGGGACAGAAAGATCCTCTATAGTACCAAACGCAATACAGTCTTGACAACCATTTATAAAAGTGTTAAAATATTTACCGCGGTTTTGTAATACGCTCCATAGTTGATCCTTTTAAACCCAATTTAAGAATAATTATAAGTGCAAACACCCCAACGTGTAACAGATATTGGTTATTTTATGCGCCGATATGCACATACTGTCATATATTATTATCAATTTTAGTTCGGTTCTTTGATGTTTTTTGGGGAAAACATTGCCTAATTCTTACCAGTAGCTAAAATAAGAAAAAAAATGAGTAAGGATTGAAGGGTCTTTTAATTAAATTACTGTAGAATTAGATCTTCCCAAATTTCGAGTTATCAGATGCAGAAGAACTAAGAGCAGATACCACACATAGCTTGAAAAAGGTTCGATGTTGGAGTCTATCCCACATGTGCCCCCCCTACCTCTTCCTACCATGACAGTTACAAAAGGTTAGTACAGGATCTACCCAAAAAGATACCACTGCCCTACCTGCAACAAGCACTTCAACGAAACCTTCGACAGTATAGATATTTACCAAAGACAGACCAAACCCCTGCAGAATTTCCTGCCCGCTTTGTTAGAGAAAGCTCTATAGCTCTGGGAGTTAAAAAAGTGAAGTTAGCTACCGAATAGCAGAGAGACTGTACTATAAAGGTATGAGAGCTTCTTTACTACTGGATGTATCAGGTAAGAAAGGCAGGTATCCCTGAGTTTCTAAAGCTTGCCAAAACGACTAACAAATGGGAAAGGGAAATTCTTAACTATTTTAGGACATTTCTCAGCAATGGGCCGATAGAAGGGGTCATTAACAAGGTCAAACTCATAAAGCGTATAACCTATGATCTACCTAATTTTGAACATCTTCGAGCCAGAATCCTTATTGAATGTGGATGTCATCATAGTTCCCCAAAAATTGTTAAAGAACCTTTAGTTTTAAATAGAATAATAAAATAAAAGAATAAGGAGGAAAAAATGAAAAAGATTGTGGTGGTTTTGACAGCTTTGTGCATCGTAGCATTACTTTTTTCAATCGTCAGTCCTGGATTTGCCGGCGCAGGAGGGAAAAAGGAAGAAAAACCAGTTGTCCTCCAGACCCACGGTTATAGAGGTACCACATCAGAGGTTCTCCGGGCTTCTGGATTCCTGGATGGGGTGTTGGGGAAACCAATCCCACCAGCAAAGGCAAAAGTTATAGATGTTGACCCTGAAGCTATAGAAACATGGAATACCTGGAAGGTGGAGGCGTATACATGGATCTTTGAGAACACGGAGAAAAATCCACTTAAAGCAGGCAGGACACCTTTCATCGGCTATATGCCTCTGAGTATATACAATCCATGGGATATGTTAAATAAGGATGCCTTCGAATGGTACTGCAGAGATGTTTTAGGATGGAAGTTTAAGGTATACTGGTGCGACGCAGACCCAAAGAAACAGAATGATCTGGCCGAAATGGCAATCAAAGATGGTGTTGATGCCATCCTTCTGTGTCCTGCAGACAGTTTGGCGAATGCAAAAATAGGAGAGTTGGCTGAGAAAGCAGGAGTTCCGGTTGTTACCTTTGGAATCGATATTTATCACCGCTGGCCGATGGCGTTCGTTCAGCGTGATGATTACGAGTCAGGATGGTACTGTGGAAAATATGTGTATGATAAGTTAATAGAGAGATTTGGTCCAGATATCAAGATTGGGATAGATATACCTGTTGTAGACGTTGGTAACTCCTGGGATGCAGAGGCCGAGTTTCCATACGTCAAGGCAGCAATGGCTGCCAACCCTGGTATCGTAGCGGTTTTCGAGGTGATGGGAGGTTACCACGAAGCCTGGGTAAGGGCAGCGAAGGACTTAGGATGGTCTGAAAAGAAGATTAAAGATATCATAGCGGTAGATGTTGATTTCTTCCCCGTTAATCTGGATGGATACATTAATGGATATCAGGACTACTGCCGTATGATGCCAACTGGAGGTTATATGACAGCTACAGCCCTTGAAATTTTGAAGCAATTCTGGAAGCATGGTCCGGAAGGACTGCCCCAGATGGGAGAAGTTTTTTCAGTGGCAAAGCATATTCCAGAGTTACAGATGAATGCAACTGTGCCGGGCACAGATTTTGCGCCCCTCCAGTGGTATGAGCATCCAAAATGGGGTGTTGTTGGATATACCATAAGGCCAGCTACCTGTGGTGGAGCATATACTCCATGGGTTCTTATCCCGGACCGTGTGGTTACAGAAGCTGATTACAAGGAACCATTCATTTACTGGAACTGGCCTGTCTTTGGATATCCTCATAGACCTGAAATATTGAAATAATAATTTTCCCCTACAAGCTCCCCCGTATTTTCTCCATCAAATTCATTCGAGCAAATTCTTGAGGGGGAGCTTGAAGAGATGTATCTTAAGCCAGTACAATATATAGAGACTTTGTAGCAGGGAGTCCTCGTTAATGCCGTCTCACCAGTGACCACATGGATACCCCTGGTAGAGAAAATGTTTAAAATACCTGCTAAAAAGGAAGGCGGGTCTGTTGAGGAAATCAGTGATGAATTTGTTCGGGAGGAACGCCCAAATGTTGTCCTTGAGCGGCTTGCAGATCCAGAAGAAATTGTCAATGTCGGTTTAACGGATTAAAATATATAGTGTTCAGCCAGATATTCCCGTGGTGACGAAAATTGAGGCCAAAGCTAACTTGAGATTCTTTTTCCTGAGATCTGTATATGCTCCAGCTCTTCTATTGAGGTTTCCCCTTTCCTCATATCTGCTACTTTTTCGCCTTTACTGAATACAACAATTCTATCAGCAAGAGGGTATACATGATAGAGATTATGGGAAATGAATATTACAGATGTTCCTGACGCTTTCAACTGTCGTATGAATTCCAGTACTTTTTGAACTCCAGCAATTGATAGGGCAGCGGTAGGTTCATCCAGGATAACGAGCTCGGCTTTAAAATACATGGCTCTTGAAATTGCAACTCCCTGTCTTTCCCCACCAGAACAGAATCTTATCTCTTGATCGGGAGAGGCTATATTCAAACCCAGTGATTTTGTAATCCGTTCGGCCTCTTTTCTCATAGTTTTCATATCCAGTAATTTGAGTAAACCTGGTTTGAGGAGTTCCCTGCCCAGAAAGATGTTTTTGGCTACGCTCATGGTTTCTACAACTGCTTGGTCCTGGTAGACCATTTCGATTCCGAGATCCCGGGCTGCTTTTACGGAAGGAATTTCCACTTCCTTACCCTTCACGAATATCTTTCCCGAGGTTTTTGGGATGCTTCCGGCGATTATTCCTACCAGTGTTGACTTCCCGGCCCCGTTATCACCAACCAGTCCGACAATTTCATTCATTGCCACTTCAAAGTTCACACCTTTGAGAGCATGGACAGAACCATAAAACTTGTGAATGTTTTCCATTTTGAGGAAATACATTTCCTTTCACCCACCCACAAAATATCAGTAGTTTTTAAACTCTATATTTTTGAACATACCAAAACCTAAAAAGCCAGCAATTTGTTTATTATAATATTCGCAGATGCTTTTCCAGCTAATACAAAATGATTTTTGAAATTATAATATCCGTAACAGAATATCCTGTCAAGAATAATACGGTCTCAGTTGATCTGGTGGCACGCTGGAACTTACAACCTGCCTTTTCTTCCATCTTTTTCTTCACCTTATATTGTATGTTGACTGCTTCAACTCTTTCTAAATGTTCAATTTTTACGTACATTTAGCCTCTGTCTTCATTGCGCAGTATAGCCACCATCGATAGACAAAACAGCTCCCGTAGCATAGGGAGATTCATCTGAGGATAGATAAAGAATTCCATAAGCGATTTCTTCTGGCTTCCCCAGTCTATTTGCAGGACGAACTTTTTCCAACTCTCGTCGAGCTCTTTCTGGATCAGCCTGTTTAGCTAAAGCTGAAGCTACCAAGGGGGTTTCCGTGGTTCCAGGGCATACACAGTTTGCCCTTATATTTTGAGGAGCAAAATCTACAGCTATGCTTTTTGTCAGAGAAATCAACCCGGCTTTGGAAACGTTATAAGCTACCTGATTCTTTATAGCTACAATTCCAGCCTCTGAAGCAACATTAATTATTACTCCACCCCTGTTTTTAACCATTTCGGGGATACAATACCTGCAACAGAGAAATGCTGCTCGTAAGTTTAACGCCATAATTTTGTCCCATAGCTCCTCATTGGTATTAATCGCATTTCCCTGGGTATACAGCCCGGCATTATTGACTAAAATATCTATCTTTTCATATCTCTTCACTACCCTCTCCACCATCGATTTAACCTGGAAAAGGTCGGTTATATCCGCAGGAATAAA
>QMPZ01000061.1 GCA_003648815.1 Candidatus Aerophobota bacterium
CCTCTATCAAAGCCTAAATCCTGCAGAGCTAAAGAGAAAGATCGATGAGAAGATTCATCTTCTCTTTGAAGCCTACGAGGAGAAAAATGGAAGAGGTAAAATTTCTCCTTTCAAAAAACAGACACCTCACATCCAAGAAAGTTACATCTTTGATGATTCAACAACCCCTGCTTTGGTTACATAGTTATATGATTTGACACGCCGCACACAGTTAAATGGGCCTGGACATCGCTGCCAGGATGACCTTTTTAGGGAATAAGGGAATTTGCATAGGGGATGCCTTAAGGAAATGAAGAAGGAGACTGATTAAGAGAGGTGAGAAGGGGAGTTCCTATTTTTTCTTTCTTTTGAGCATCTCCTCCACTTTTTCTGTCAGCTTCTCAGGTGCTACAGGCTTTTCCAGAAACTCAGTCACAGGTAGCCACTCTTCGTCTGGCTGTATCTTCCACTTAATATCCATCCTTTCTCTTATCGCCGTGAGCATTATTATAGGCACATCCTGCATTTCCTTGTGTCTTCTCAACTTCCGGGAGACATCAAATCCTTCCGTCTTTGTAGTCATCATCACATCCAGTATTATCACATCTGGCTTTTCCTCAAGGGCCTTACTTAAAGCCTCCTTCCCGTCGTAAGCGACCACCACCTGATATCCCTTGTTCTCCAGAGCTGCCTTATTGATCTCCACAAAATCAGCCTCATCGTCGACCAAAAGCACTTTCTTCTTCATTTAACCCTCCTTTTATTATTTGAAGTATTGTATCCTGTTTTCGGTTAAGACAGAGTTTTGATTACCCCCGTTTACGGAAAACCTTATCTGTTAACAATGTAATAGGGTATGACCTCAAGTTGAGAGGCAAAGTCGACATTTCTTAACTTGACATAGAAAGGAACGGTTATCCTGGCAGGGGAGAAATTAAGAATAGCCTTTATTCCACTTATTATAAGGAGATCTGCCGCCTCCTGAGCTGCTTCAGCCGGAACGGCTATTATTCCTATATGGATCTTCTGCTCTCTTATTATTCTGGGCATCTGATAAGGATGATGTATTGGTACACCAGCTATCTTTCTTCCAATTTTGTTAGGTTTGACGTCAAAGCCAACTTTAATATGAAATCCACTTTTTCTAAAGCCAGGGTAGCCCAAAAGAGCGGTGCCCAGTTTTCCCACCCCTACCAGGGCTATGGTCCATATTCTATCCAGACCCATTACTTTTGAGATCTGCTCTCGCAGCTTCCCCACCGTGTATCCCTTACCCGGCGTTCCAAATTGCCCAAAATAAGATAGGTCCTTTCTCACTCTTACACCAGAGGTTCCTAACAGTTGGGCAAGTTGTTCAGAAGAGATGCTCTCCTCCTCCCCCATCTCCCTAAGATACCGAAGGTAAAGGGAAAGACGAAGAGCTGCGTTTTCTGGAGCTTTTTCTCTAACCATAACTTAGACCTCCACAGCAAAATTTTCCAGGGGAAGATACACGGAAAAGACGCTTCCCCTGCCCTCGCTGCTGTCAACCTTTATCCTGCCCTGATAAGCTTTAACTATTCTTTGAACTATAGATAGGCCAAGTCCTGTCCCTGGTATCCTTCGGGTCTTTTCATTTTTAACCCGGTAAAACTCATCGAATATACGCTCTCTACTTTCTGGAGGAATGCCTATCCCTGTATCCTCAACCCTCAAGCACAAATCAGGTCCTTCCTTCTTTATGTAAATGTTGACACTGCCACCCTTGACATTATACTTTATAGCATTATCTAACAGATTAGTAAATACCAGGATGAAATCATTTCGATCCATCAGTATTGCAGGAATTTTTTCTAAGTTTATGTTTATCTTGATATTCTTTTCCTCCGCCTTATCCTGGTAAAGGTCAACCATTTCAGAAATTATCTTGCGAAGATCGAGTGGAACCAGCTCTTTCTTTACCCTTTCCGACTCCATCCGGGCCAGACTTAAAAGATCATCGACGAGCTGCCTGAGGGTCTGTGCCCGCTCCTTGGCTTTTTTCATCATATCTTTTATCTGTTGTTCATCCTTCACAATTCCCTTAAGTATCAGATCTAAGTAACCTTCAATGACCCCTAAGGGAGAGCGTATCTCATGGGAGACCATACTTAAAAAGGCTAATTTGGTCTCACTAAATCTACGAAGCCTGGTGATATCCTTAAGGGAAGCTACTGCTCCTATTAGCTTTCCATCGTCCACAACTGCAGCTACATTAACTAAATAATTTTTATCGTCGATGTCCATCTCCTGCGAAAGGGTCATCTTTTTCTGTTTCGCAAGCAAGGAGTTTATCATTCCTATGAGGAGGTCATTCCCCACAGCCTCTTTTAAGGGCCTATTCAGGCACCTCTCTTCCAGATTTAATATCTGTCTGGCAGCACAGTTATAAAGCACCAACTCACCAAGCCTGTTCACCACCAGCACCCCGTCGGTCATGGAGTTAATGACGCTTTTAAGCTTTGTTCTTTCCTGGGAGAGCAGCTTCAAATTTTTCTCTTGTTCTTCGCGCAATCGGCGCATCTCCTGGATCAACCATTTTCTTTCGAGACCGCGGCGAACAACTCTACGAAGCTCACCAGAGGTAAAGGGCTTGGGTATGTAATCGTAAGCTCCTTCTTTAACCGCGGTCACTGCACCGTCGAAAGAAGGATAGCCAGTAATCACTACAGGGACTATATCCGGGTTGGAGCTATGAAGCCAATGCAACAAGTCCTCTCCGCTAAGTTGAGGTAGTTTTAAATCCACCAGGACAAGGTCAAACTTTTCTCGCCTTATCTTTTCCTTCGCTTCCAGTCCATCCTTAGCAGTATCCACGTATAGTCCTTCCTTGAGTAAAATTTTTTTACATCCCTCGCATATGGACACCTCGTCATCCACCACCAGTACGCTGCCTTTTTTATTCATAGAAAAACCTCACTTTATAATCTTTTCAATTTCCTCAAGAAGCTTTTCTAAAGAGATAGGCTTTTCCAGGAACCTGTTGACCGGTAGCCACGTATCATCTGGCTCAAAAGTCCAGGGAAGCTTTTCTTTCTTTCTGATCGCCGTAAGCATAATTATCGGAATATTGTTTAACTCCTCGTCCGCTTTGAGCTCTCGGGCGACATCAAAGCCCTCGGTCATTCTGCTCATCATGACGTCAAGGATGACTAAGTCGGGCTTAGTTTGCCTTGCCCTTTTTATTCCCTCCTCACCGTCGTAAGAGATAATAACCTGGTAGCCCTTGCTTTCCAGAAACACCTTGTTCAGATAAGCAAAGTCCACATCATCGTCTATGAGCAAAATTTTCCTTCTCTTTTTTGTTTGTTTCTGCTCCATTTTATTTTTCATCTATTATACGCTCCTCTACTTCCACCCTGTGGGGAAGTGTGATGATCATCTTTGTGCCCTTCCCTACCCTGCTTTGTACTTGAATGTTGCCCCGGTGCATCTTTATTATTCCATGAGCAGTAGCCAGACCCAGGCCAGTTCCTTTGCCTATCTTCTTGGTGGTAAAGAAAGGATCGAATATCCTCGGCAGATTTTCCTCGGGTATGCCGCAGCCGGTATCCTCAATCTCTATCCTAACCCCTCCATCAGTTGCAAAACTCCTTATGGTAAGGACTCCTCCTTTAGACATGGCTTCTATCCCGTTCAGGGCAATGTTGAGAAGGGCCTGTTTTAATTGATTGGCATCCACATTGCAGGAAGGAAGATGGGGTTCCAGCTCAACCCGTATTTCAATTTCATTAGCTTGAGCCTCAATTTCTCTTCTGCAGATAGAGGCTATATCTTTTAAAAGTGAGTTTATGTCCGTATCTTCAGGATGAAGCCTGGTCTGGCGGGCAAAGTTCAAAAGACTCCTCACTATTTCCCTGCAACGGGTGGCCTCCTTTGCTATGGTGGCAATTTCCTCCCTTCGAGGATCACTCGCATCCATCTCCTCCTCCAGCATATTAGCATAAAGAAGTATTCCTCCCAGGGGATTGTTCAACTCATGGGCAATTCCTGCTGAAAGCTGCCCTAAGGAGGCCATTTTTTCTGATTGGATAAGCTGATGCTGGGTCTCCTTAAGTTGACGATGGGACCTTTCCAGCTCCTTTAAGGTGTTTTCTAACTTGGTTATCAAATAAGGAAGGCACATTTGAGGTTCAGCAAGACCCTGATAAACAGCTATGGCCATATCTCGGCAGGTGGGATAACCACAGGCACCACAATTTAACTCATCTTCTGGCTTAAACTTGTTAGTTTGAGCTAAAATTTCCTTTATCTCATCTTCCGTGGGAAGGGGAAGACCCACCTTTCTGTTGATGAATCCCCTCCTCAAGTTAAGCGAAGAGGCTATCTCCACGGGAAGTTTTTTCTGAAAGTGAGAGCGTTTGACAAAATCAATTACTCTGTCCCTTCTTTGAACAAGACTTAGGTTGCTCTCCATTACCGGACCGTTTATACAACCTTTACAGAACAAAATATCTATGAACTTTCCCCTCAAAAACCCTTTGCTTAAGAAATCCATAACTTCCAGGGTATCTTCTACTCCACATATGGTCAGGACATCCTTCTCTAAGATATCTCCGTTTATGGCGGCAGTACGCAAAAGTCCTCCGTGAAGGGGAAAACTTCTACCGAGGCCAGGATGGGGTGGGTCAAATTCATCCTCCTTCTGTCCGGCAAGATCTATTTTTTTCAACTCAAATATCTCTCTAATTTCCTTAAAGGTGAGCACGACATCCACCACCCCTCTAACTGAAGGATGTTTTATCTCCTCTTTCTTTGCCACACACGGACCGATAAAAACTATCTTAAGATTTTGCCCCTTTTCCTTTTTAAGATAACGTCCAAGAGCAATCATGGGAGAAACAATGGGAGCAAGAAGGGGAATTAACTCAGGATAATGAATCTCGACCAGATTAACAATAGCCGGACAGGGAGTGGAGATAAGCCCTTCCCGGCGAGAAGGTGCAAGACGAGAATACTCACAAGCAACAAGTTCAGCTCCAAAGGCGACCTCGCAGACCATATCAAAACCCACTTCTCTTAAGGCTGAGACCATCTGTTCAGGTGAGATCTCGGGAAAAGCTGCTACAAAAGAGGGAGCAAGAATAGCTGCCACCGGCTTTGCTTCATCTAAAAGAGAAAGAGTAGGTTCTATGCCACTTTCTACACGTTTAGCTTTCTGGTTACACACCCTAACGCAGGTTCCACAACTTATACAAAGCTCCTCTATTACTTTTGCCTGCTCGTTTTCCACCCTGATAGCCTTGGCAGGACAATTTCTCACACAAGTATAGCAGCGTTTACACTTTTCCCCAATGGTAGAGACTACACCCATATGTTTTTCCTCCGATAACTGACCCCCCTTCTGGTATAATGTGTATGTAATAGATGGTGAGACTTTTCTCCCAGGGGTTCACCAAGAAATTCCTCGTAAAGTTTCCTTATCGCCGGATTCTCATGAGATTTTCTGAGAGCCATAGCCCTATCTTCTTCATAGAGAGCGGAAATTCTTTTCTTTCTTACTTCATAGATGTTATGATCGTTAGATATGGGCTGTCCTCCTCCACCGATGCATCCACCAGGACAGGCCATAACCTCTATAAAATGGTAATCACAACTGCCTTCTCTTATCCTGTCCATAAGAAAGCGGGCATTGGAAAGACCATGAGCTACCGCAATCTTTACCACAGTTCCGTCCATTTCAACCTCTGCCTCTCTTATTCCCTTCCATCCCCTTACTTGGTGGAACTCAACTTCAGCCAAACTCTTACCGGTCACAATCTCATATGCAGACCGAAGTGCTGCCTCCATCACTCCTCCTGTACTTCCAAAGATCGTCGCCGCACCGGTGGATATGCCAAGGGGCTCATCGAATTTTTCCGAAGGTAAGTTCACAAAATCAATTCCCGCCTCCTTGATCATCCGGGCAAGCTCTCTTGTGGTAAGAACCGCATCGACATCCCTTTGCCCACTGGAGGCCATCTCATCCCTTTGTGCTTCAAACTTTTTGGCCGTACAGGGCATCACCGACACCACGAACATCTTCTCCGCTGGTATGCCAATTTTTTTCGCATAATAGGTCTTGGCTATGGCTCCAAACATCTGCTGGGGAGATTTGCAGGTGGAGAGGTGATCCAGAAGATCCGGATAGAAATGCTCTGCAAACTTTATCCACGCAGGACAGCAAGAGGTCATCATGGGCAAGGTTCCGCCTTTTTTCATCCTGTATACAAGTTCATTTGCCTCCTCCACAATGGTAAGATCAGCACCAAATTGAGTATCAAATACCTTATCAAAGCCCATTCGGCGAAGAGCCGCAGCAAGCTTTCCCGTGCAGCGAGTTCCTGCTTCAAGGCCAAACTCCTCTCCTATGGTGGCTCTGATGGCAGGGGCAGTCTGGACGATGACGAACTTCTCCGGATCATTTATGGCCTGCCATACCTGGTCAATATATTCCTTTTCGTATAAAGCTCCCACAGGGCAGACAGCGAGACATTGTCCACAGAAGGTGCAGGGCATATCTTCAAGATCCAGGTCAAAAGGTGGAGCTATGGCGGTTTCAAATCCTCTTTTTTGCGGGAATATCACCCCTACCCCTTGAATTTCATGGCATACACTTACACATCTTCTGCAGAGTATGCATTTTTCCGTATCCCTTATTATGCAAGGATTCGAAGAGTCAACCCTTGCTTTTGGTCTTTCTCCAGAATAGGGTATTTCCCTTAAACCCAATTCATTGGCCAGTTTTTGTAGCTCACAATTGCCATTTCTAATACATGTGAGGCAATCTGCAGGATGATTGGATAAAATTAATTCCAGGACAAATTTCCTCGCCTTATGGACGGCAGGGGTATTTGTCTTAACCACCATTCCTTCTGATACCGGATACATACAGGCACACTGCAGCTTGGAAGATCCCTCTATTTCCACGAGACACATCCTACAAGCCCCTATGCTCTGTATCTCAGGTAAATAACAGAGCGTGGGGATTTTAACCCCTGCTTTTTTGGCTGCCTCAAGGATGGTTGAACCTTCTTCAACACTAACTTTGATTCCGTCTATGGTTAAGTTGACTTTGCTCATTTATCTCACCTTTATCGCGTTGAATTTACAGTTCTCATAGCATATCCCGCATCTTATACACTTTTCCTGCAGAATGCGAGGAGGTTTTCCCTTCTCTCCAACTATGGCGTTCTGGGGACATTTTTTGACACAGCGCATGCATCCGATGCATTTTTCCTCATCTATGGTGTAGGTGATTAAGTTACGACACACCCGGGCTGGGCACCTTTTATCCCTAATATGAGCTTCATACTCCTCTCTGAAATGCTTGATAGTGCTTAACACTGGGTTGGGAGCGGTTTGCCCCAATCCGCACAGAGCAGTCCTTTTTATGTTTTCTCCAAGCTCTATGAGACGCTCGATATCTTCCTCCTTTCCCTTCCCCTCGGTTATCCGGTTCAGTATTTCCAGCATCCTTTTGGTGCCAATGCGGCAGGGAGGACACTTGCCGCAGGACTCTTCCTGGATAAACTCCAGGAAAAACCTGGCAACATCCACCATACAGGTATTCTCATCCATTACAATCATTCCCCCTGAGCCCATTATGGCACCGAGCTCCTGAAGGGACTCATAGTCAACGGGGACATCGAGATGCTCCCTGGGGATACAACCACCTGAAGGCCCTCCAATTTGTACTGCCTTGGGTTTTCTTCCTTTGGGAATTCCTCCTCCTATATCGTAGATGATTTTCCTAAGAGGGATTCCCATGGGAACCTCTACCAGACCAGTATTTCTTATATCACCGGCCAGGGCAAATATCTTGGTTCCCTTGCTTTTTTCAGTGCCTATGCTGTTGAACCAGGAAGCTCCTCTTAAGATAATTAGGGGAATGTTGGCCAGAGTCTCCACGTTGTTTATGATGGTGGGTTTGCCCCAGAGTCCTGATTGAGCAGGAAAAGGAGGCCTTGGACGAGGCTCCCCTCTTCTTCCCTCAATGGAAGCTATTAGAGCCGTTTCCTCGCCGCAGACAAAAGCTCCTGCTCCCACCCTTATCTCAACATCGAAGGAAAATTTTGAGTCGAAGATGTTCTTGCCCAAAAGTCCAAGCTCTCTTGCCTGCTTGATTGCAAGTTCCACTCTTTCCACTGCCAGGGGATACTCCGCTCTTACATAGATATATCCCTGATCCGCCCCGATAGCATATGCTCCTATGGCCATACCCTCTATGACGCTATGGGGGTCACCTTCCAGAAGGCTTCTATCCATAAACGCGCCGGGATCACCCTCATCCGCATTGCAAATGATATACTTCCTGTCGGACTTAGCCTTTCGGGCAAATTCCCATTTCAATCCCGTAGGAAAACCTGCACCGCCCCTGCCCCTTAATCCAGATTTTTTGATCTCTTCGATGACCTCTTCAGGACTCATAGAGGTCAACACCTTGGCAAGTGCCTGATATCCATCTGCGCCTATATACTCCTCAATACTTGTCGGATCTATCACTCCACAATTTCTGAGCACGTTCTTTTGCTGAAAAGGGAAAAAGTCTATCTCCTGGAGGGTAGCAAATTTTTTCACTCCACTGGGAGGCCTATAAGCAAGTTTTTCTACCACC
>QMPZ01000062.1 GCA_003648815.1 Candidatus Aerophobota bacterium
GTATTCTTCTTCTTGTATTATTAAGGGCAAAGTAAACCTCCTCTGCAACTTTTCTCTCATCATCCAACCTTTTATTTGCATCCCTTACAACATGAAAAGGATCTGCTACAATTCTTACATGGGAAAGAGCCTTTCTTATGGCATTTTTATAACCTGAATTAAGGTCAATCACCACCTCATCTATTTTTCTTTTTGCATAAGAATGGTATTGTATTTAAGAAACCTGCAAGTTCCTCTTTCTTATGAGTAGGAAGAACCGCAACAGGAGTTGAGGTTACAAGCTCCACTACCAAAAGAGCCATCTTTTTTCTTCCGGATATAGAATGTTCGTCTATACCAAGACGTATCCTTTCCTGATTTTGAAATATCCTCCAGTCAAGCTCATTCCTTAGGAGAACCCTTGCATATTTGCGCAGGGTTGTAGGACTTATCCTGCAAAGATTTGCAACTTGCTTAAAAGATGAACTTCTTAATCTATCCAGGACAGAATAAAAGCATAAAGATGTAATCCTCAGTCAGGGGAAAATACTTTTTGATCTTAAAATAAACACTTTGGAGCATCTTTTGCATTTTAACCTTATGTTGGGATAGGATATGTATATCCTCTTTCTATCACTTTTTATCTCATGAAGAACCTTTCTTCTTCCATGGTACTGATGGATAGTTTTTACTTTTTCTCCACATTCAGGACATACATATGAGCCTCTTTTCCGCTCACAGAAGATTATACTTTCCTCCCCTTGCACTTTTACATCCTTTATGGTGAAATTGTCATCGATATTAAGGAGTTTTTGAAGTTGTTTTTGCATGGGTACCCATTTTAACATAACCTCTGTCATTTTTCCACCCATATTTTTAAAAACCACTGAATTCATCAAATTCCTTCTTAGAGCAGGATAGCTCTTCTCACCAAACATTTTCTTACTACAATTTTTATTATACATCCGAACATTTGGCACTCCGCAATAATTGATTTCACCTTTCCAACTTTTCAAAGAACATCAACGTATATCTTGAACCCCCCTTCTATAAAGCATTATAGAGACTCTCTTGCTACAAAATACAAGTTGCCAAAACGAAATTACCCTAAAAATTGTCCTTTAAGGGGCGAACATGGGCTAGCCCATCACCCACCTACTACAGGCAGAATGAGAAGAAGTTCATCTTTATGTTTTAGTTTTTGATCGAGCTTTGACCTTTCTCCATTGACAATTGCCATTACCCCAAATCTTTGTCGGGTGCTATAAATCAATTTCTTTAAATCATCACCATAAATTGAAACCAGTTTTTCTAATAAATGTCTTATTGTGGAACTCTCTTTAAGTTCTATCTCCACATCATCATTTACTTTTAAAAGCCTTAATTGGACTTTTACTTTCATTTATAACTCCATTGTTTCTTTTCTTGATTTTTCTTTATCGCTTCCATTGTTTGGATAATGTTTAATTTTGCCTTATAACGTAGATATCCAAATGATCCAGAGCGCAGAGCAAAAAGGTTTTCTCTTATTTTTTCTTTTTTATCCTGAGCTTTATCTTTGCTTAAGTGGCCAAGTTTCTGGGCCATATCTATTCCTGCTAATCTTCCTTCTTCCATGGCTGTGCTCGCTTCTTCGACTCCAGCAATATCACCTGCAACATAAATTCCATCAACTGTGGTTTCCATATCCTCGTTGTGAAGGGGTAAGTGTCCACCTAGCTCAGAGGAAAATCCTAAAGCACATCCAGCCATTTGAGCTAATTCAATTGAAGGATGAAGTCCCGCAGCAATACAGACACAATCTGCGCTCAAAGTTCTCTCCGTGCCTTCTATGGGTTTCCAAGAATCATCTAACTGAACAATAACAACCTCTTCCACCTGCATATTACCTTTTACTTCCTTAATAGTATGAGAGGTAAAAATTGGTATACCAGCCCTACGAATTTTGCTTGCATGAACCTGATAGCCGCCGATTTTTGAAGCAGCTTCAACTAATGCTATCACATCAGCACCAGCTTGCAGCAGCTGGTAGGCGATGATTAGCCCAACGTTACCGGTTCCTAAAATTACAAATCTTCGACCAGGGAGGACACGATGAATGTTGATCATGGTCTGAGCAGCTCCAGCTCCCATTACTCCTGGGAGAGTCCAACCTGGAAAAGCGACAGGGTTCTCAATAGCACCTGTTGCCAAAAGAATTTTTTTCCCTTGAATTGTATCAGTTATCCTCTCATCTTTTACTATCTCCACTGTTTTATCATCAAAAATGCCATATGCCACTGTGTTGAGAAGCATATTTACTTCATATCTTTGGACTTCCTCTAAAAGCTCGATACCTATATCAAATCCTCTTATGCCAGCTTTGTGCTGTTTTGATCCAAAGAATTTGTGTATTTGTTTAAATAACTGACCCCCAGGTCTTCTATTCTCATCTATTAAAATCACATCTGCTCCAGCTCTCGCAGCCTCAATAGCACAACAAAGTCCAGCGGGCCCTGCCCCTATTACTAAAACATCGCATTTTTTCAATTTTTTATCTCCCACTTCCCTAAACCATACTGGGTTTCTATTACCATTCCACTCTCAACAGGAGTGACGCATGTCCTTACATTAGGTATACCATTTACAATCATTACACAATCGGTACATTGCCCGATACCACAAAAAACTCCTCTTGGTCGGCTATATTTTCGAGTAAACCGGTTAACTCTTATGCCTGCGTTGAGAAGAGCAGCAGCTATCACTTCTCCTTCCCTTGCCTTAATCTTTTTCCCATCAACAGTGATGTTTACTAATTTCCCCAGCTTTTGAGAACCTAAGATTGGATGCTTTAACACTCGCATTTTATTTTCATTATCCATAGATTTAAAAAAACTGTTCTCTCTTATATCCCTTAAATAAATACCTCTTACGATAAAAGCAAACTTTTTAGGGATACAGATACTTACAATAGGGGTGCGATCTTGCTTTGGCTTGTTTAAAACTTTAACCACTTTTGCTCTGCACACTTTTTCTCCTTTTCTATCCACTGCTGACAATTCTTCTCCTACCTTAGGTAATGGTAAAAATTCAAAGGGGAAAGAAATTAAAGCTAACTTTTCAGTATAGTTTAAATTGACTACAAAAATTGCTAAACCAGGGCAAGAGCTTATGCAAGCCCCACAACCTGTACACTTGTTCTCATCTAACACAGGGAGGTTTGTAATCGGAGAGCCAACTCTTATCGCTCCTGAAGGACAGGCAGTCTCGCAAGGATTGCAGGGAATTTCCTCAATACATTCAATTACAGCGCAGGGGCCCTTTTTGAGCCTTTCAAGGCTGGGCCAGCCTGGTGTTTCTTTAAGTTCATCTGGAGTAGGGACCCCTTCTACCGTAGCTCCTTTACTTGTCCAGAATAGTATCTGATCATTGTTACTATTTCTATATTTCATCTCCATACTTGCCTCATCATAAAATCACATTCTTGTTAAACGACATTTGATTTATCCTAAATTTTGTAAATACGCATTTTTAAATCTGGAGAAGCTAAAAGCATCAATTGGAAGCGAGGTTTTATTTTCCACTATAAGTTCCGATATTAACTTTCCCGTTATAGGAGCAAGAGTAATTCCCTCTCCAGCATGTCCTGTAGCTATGACAAAATTTTGAGGATTATCTACCTTACTTAAGATCGGAAGACCATCTACATAACAAAATGGTCTTAATCCGGCGAATGTTCTAATACAACTAACATCCTTAAGTTTTGGTATAAATTTAATAGCTCTTTTTGCTATATATCTTATTGTTTGCATTGTTACATTGGTATTGTAATCTGCAAAATCACGGCTACTTCCTATGGTCCAATTTCCGGTACTTTCCTGGAGGTAGACTCCTGCAACTCCAAGTTTTATTCTTTTATCTTTGGATACTTCTGTTGCTTTCAAGTCAAACGCTGTAGTTAATAAATAGTCAGCATCTGATATACACCTCCACCTTTTGTTAAGGGGGGTGGGTTCTGTGACTATAATTTGTCCTCTCCTGGGTTTTACAGGTATAACAAGACCAAGCATTTTGCCAATTTGAGGAGACCAGGCTCCCGCAGCATTAACAAGAAAATTGGTTATTATTTTACCTTTATCTGTTGCCACAGATGTGACTTTATCTTTATCTTTTTCGATTTTTCCAACTTCAGTGGAAAAAAGAAACCTTGCCCCTAACCTTCTTGCAGCACAGGCAAATCCATAGTTTACCTTAAATGGATTCACTCCACAACTTTCCCACTCCTCTACCCCGACAACTACATTCTCTCCCAAAGTAGGCTCCAGTTTTAAAAGTTCTTCTCTTTCTATTAACCGGACATTTATCCCTTGTTTCTTTTTCTTCTCAACATGCTTTTTCATATCGGAATATTGTTTTTCATCAACACTGCAAACAAGCGCTCCAACATTATCATATTCGATATCATACCCTATCTCTTCAGATAAATTTTTATACAACTTAAGGCTTTGTCTTGCTAGCTCAAGAACAGGTGGTTCAAAAAGTTGTAAAGGGCATGCACCCTGGTTGGTTCCAGAAGCTCCAAAAGAAGGGCCCTTATTTTTTTCTACCACAATTACATCAGCTCCTTTTTTTGCCAAATAATAAGCTATTGAACATCCTATAACTCCTCCTCCCACAACAGTTACATCTGCTGTCTTATTCACTTTCCCTCTCTTTCTTGGCTAAAAGTTTTATTTTAATTGGTCTTACAGGGGGACGTTTTTTAAGAGGTAATAATTCACTAACCTTTTTGTTTATTTCTTCGGAAAGTATCTTTTCCATCAAAGATCCACAAGTTCTTCCCTGGCAAAGACCCATTCCGGCACGAGTTAGCCTTTTCACCTCATCAACTGTGGTAAGATTAAATTTTCTAATGGCATCTCTAATTTCCTGTTCAGTAACCTCTTCGCACCTGCAAACTATATTATTTACTTTCCTTTCCTGCAATTTTCTTTCCATATAATTTACATTTTTATTTCCCGAGTGTTTATTGCAGCTCCTTTTTCAGGTGGATCAGCAAGTTTAGCGTAGATTTTTAAAATGCCATTTTTTTACTTTTGGTTTCGGCGGAGACCAACTTTTGCGCCTTTCCTCCATTTCTTCCTTTGTTAAGCTCTCTTTTTGGTATGTCTATCTCTATGATATCCCCATCTTTTAGAAGTGCAATTGGACCGCAATCCATTGCTTCTGGAGATATATGTCCTATTACGGGACCTCTATTAAACCCTGAAAATCTTCCGTCTGTAATCAAAGCTACTGACTTGTCCAAGCCAAGTGCAACTAATGCATCGCATGAGAGCATAACTTCCTTCATTCCAGGGGTTCCCTTTGGCCCTTCGTATCTTACAACAATTACCTCTCCTTCACGAATCATATTTTTCTTTAAAGCTTCATATGCTTCCTGATCTCCATTGAAAACTCTTGCCGGACCTCTAAATCTTAGCATATCTTTTGACATTGCTGTTGTTCTAATAATTGATCCGTTCCTCAGGACTCTCGATTTAGGGAATGACCTTCTGAGCATCATTAATGGATAAAGCTAAGCAACGAGACTTTCTTTGTGTTACAGCCCCTCATTGTGGCTATCTTTTATTTTACAGAAAACCGAATATTCCAGTATCCATCCACTTTATTCCTAAATTTTCTACAACTTTCTGACTTCACTCACAGATTTCTCTCTCCCCTCAAACTCAAAAATAACTTTTAATAGATGACACTCCTAATCCGCAAGGAGAATGCTGTCTATTTTATTTTACTCAAACTTATAATATTTATCTAAGTTAAGCTTCTTTAACTTTTGAACCGATGGTTTTCCATCCTCATTCCATCCTCGAATCTCATAATACCAACTTAGCATCTTGTCAAAATCTCCTTTAGGGATAAAATTACCATCAGCAGGTCCTCCCTGTTTCAGAGGTCTTTCCATTCTTCTTGGCAGGTAGTCATCATTCCGGCAGAATCCTTCCCTGACATTAAACATCCGAGTTAGATTCCAAATTTGTTCTCCAGTCAATTCTATATCTTTGGCGTCTAAATCGTAACCGAGGAGATTTAACCACTCAATTACTTTATCTATTGCACGTGTATATCCAGCAAAAGAACAAGCAACTAAAGAATCCGGTATTACACTCCTAAGGTTTTGCTCTTGGATGACTGCTTCAGCATGGCCTTTTTGAATAGAATAAGGGTCACGATCGCCAAAAACATCTCCTCCTATGGCCCAAGCTCGCATGTGGCATGCTCCCCTATCACTGGTTGCATAGGCCAAACCCATACTGAATGAACCCCGGGGCTCGTAAGCCGGCAGTTCCAAGCCTTTTATCTCCACAGCGGCCTCTTTTGCTTCTCTACCAACTTGATCGCTGGCATATCGGACCCCTTCAGCAAGCATATCACCTATATCTTTCCGGTAAGCTATTTTCTCCACTAACTCTACAGCTTTCTGAGACTCACCAAATTTAATTTTGTAATCAATTAGTCCCTTTTCTGAGCACTCCATAGTCCATCCGATCACGTTACCCATACTTATGGTATCCATACCCAATTTATTGCACAAATCAGCTATCTTGGCCACTGCGCTTAAATCACCTATCTCTAAATTAGCTCCGATCATACCTAGAGTTTCATATTCTGGCCCCCTACCAGTTTTCAGCCCTTTATATAAACCTTCAGTCATCTCCAAATCGAAACCACAGGCTATGGGACAGTTATAGCAAGTCACTCTTTTCTTGGCGTTCTTCTTCACCGCCTCCAGGTTGATCTTATTAGCATGCTCGAATGATCCTTTAGTCCAGTTCCTAGTAGGAAAGGCACCAACCTTGTTGATCATATCTACCACGCGTGGAGTTCCGCCTTCTCTGGGACCCATTGTTATTTCGCTTGTAGCAAGGCGGTGTACCTCTTCTTTTTGGAGGTTTTTAACTTCTTGCGAAACATCCGGTCTTTTACCTCTCACTACTACTGCTTTCAAATTCTTGGACCCCATTACTGCACCAGCACCACCTCTTCCGGCATGATGGTGACCATTGTCACTACTGATAGTAGCAAACTTAACCAGATTCTCCCCAGCAGGTCCAATGGTTGCTACCTCATAATCCTCAAAATAATGACATACTTCGTCTATATTTTTCCCCTTGAGCTTAGAGGCATCACGGAGCTCTGCAGTACCATTATCTATCTTTAAGTAAACCGAAGATTCAGCTTTGCCTTCAAAAATTATACCCAGGTGATCCGGTAAACTAAATCTGAGTTGAGAAGGAAAATTCCCCCCAGAGTAGCTATGAAGAAATGCACCTGTAAGAGGTGACTTTGTAACTACACAGTATCGGCTGCAACCTGGAGCCAAACCAGTTAGTGGCCCCCACATAAATAAAAGTTTATTTTCAGGAGATAGAGCTTTAACTCCCTTTTTTAATTCATTGTATAGGTAAATCGCTCCTAATCCCTTACCCCCAATGAACTGGTTTAACCATTCTTCTGGAACTTCTTCAGACCTGATTCTCTTAGTAGAAAGATTTACCCGTAATATCTTATTTGCTTTAGTCATAATATCCTCCCTGTAAAAAATCTACATCGAGTCCTATCCCAGAAATAAGTTAGTACTCACCTCGCAGATTACGCTGCTTTCTTGCATATTCTTCAGGCATTTCAGTCACAGGTGCACGAGTAATGATGCTTATGGTGTCTATACCGGTAGCTACCATGGTGTATTTATATCCGGAGACCAAATAAAGAGAATCACCTTCATTG
This sequence comes from Candidatus Aerophobota bacterium, assembly GCA_003648815.1. Taxonomy (GTDB): domain Bacteria; phylum Aerophobota; class Aerophobia; order Aerophobales; family B47-G16; genus B47-G16. Next base: position 7,747 of record QMPZ01000062.1, read on the forward strand.
GCAACAAGCTCCATTTGTTCATTTTCTCCTTCCAACGATTCAGCTATGACTTTAATTTGATCTTTAGCGCAGTATAATAACTTCTTCTACATCTTGCTCCCATTTCCATGTTAGATCATCCATATCTGCAGCATGGTAGGCATGTCCATGAATAAAGTGTCTCGCAGCGTTTTTTTTCTTTGGTTACAATCCAGTAATTACGGAAACCCTGAACGTACTCCAATGGAGGAATCTTTTGTAAAACCTCATGCGCTTTATATACCCTTAGTTTGCGTGGATTAGCCATTTGGCATACCTCCTCGTCTCCCTTCGGCACTGTCAAATTTTCTCTTCTCCTTTTGAGGTTTGGTACAATCACCTTAGGCCAAGCCAAAGATTTAACGGAAGATCTCCACTTCCTTTAACAGAAGATTATCCAGTTGATCCGGTACTTCGATGGGAACTCCTTCTCGAGAAAGCCTTGAGTGGCTAATCCAGCTGAAAACACTATGCTCTACATTCCCACCTTAGGAAAGGTACACCTTGTTACTGGAAAATCACCCTGTTTTTCTCTTATAAGAGGAGATAAGCTACTTATTTTTTCTCATCCTTTTGTGTCAAAAGGACTTATTTTTGGAATTTTTTCTCTTATTTTCAGCTACTTTTCATTTTGGATTTGACAGTGCCCTATTCTAACCCACTAAGGCGTTGCTATCACGCCAGTCCCAATGCACTACCACATCCTGATTGAGAGAAAGATTTATTTCTTGCCCGGGTCTGTTAGGTAAATGAGCAACCACTGACCTGTTAGTTTGA
>QMPZ01000063.1 GCA_003648815.1 Candidatus Aerophobota bacterium
CCCTCAATCCACTTTCCCCTCCAATCATCCTGACTTAAAAGACCCATCTCAAAGAAAGCCACCTTGCTCCAGGGACTCACCCTTCCATCCTTGTCCCAGACGCGCACCTTCCAGTAATAGGTCCTTCCACTCTCTAAGGGAGCTCCTTTGTAGGGAACATTTGTCGACTCATCCGAGGCCACTTTTCCACTATCCCACATCTCACCTCTGTCAGCGTCTAAGCTGTCTCGACTGCTGGCAACAAGCACCTGATAGGCAGATTGAAGCTGAGCGCGTTCGGAGTGCTCAAGAACCCAGGAAAACCTGGGACTGGCGACATCAATTCCCAGAGGATTGAAGCTGTACTCGCAGCGCAAATCCTTCGGTGCCCCTATTCCGGCCATCTCTTTCTTTTCTTCCTGATAGCTCATCTTGCCCTCCTTTAATCTATGCTTCCCAGGGAAGCTTGTGCTCTACAAGGTCTGAAAATCCGTGATAAAAGGGGGATGAACCTGCTATGACGAAATGAGCCTGAACTGATCTTTCCCTGCGAAGCACTTTTATAAAAAACTGATTCCATCCCTTCCTGAGCCTTGCATCAACGTAGCTTCTTCCATCCCCGGCGTAATTTGGTCTTAAGGATCCCTCGCTCCTCACCTGGTGAATCAGCTTTCCATTAAGATACATCTTAAACGGGCAATTTGAGGGAAGACCCACCCTTATATCTCTTTCATCCGGACTCCAAACATAGTGTCTAAGATAGATGGTTCCACTTTTACCCCGAAAGTTTTCCTCAATTTTAAGTTCATTATCGGAAAAGTCAACGATACTCCAGTTTTCATTTAAACCGCAGGGATCGGGATCATCTTCCAGAGATGATTCTTCCTCCCCTTCAAATACGTTTGAGATCAGCCATCTTCTGGCCGCCAGAAAGACCAGAGGAACTTCCTCTATTTGAGGTCTTCCCTTGATGGATACATACAAACTTGCTCGATTGGAAATGTCTAAGGCCTTTATATCATCCACCTTTACGGTGAACTTGCATAGCAATTCCTCGCCCGGCTTCAAAGCTGTCCTTACGAGATGTGGCTCTATCCTCCATCCCTCAGGAGCCCTCACCGAGGCCTCAAGCTCGAGTTTGGCCAGTCGCAGGTTCTTTAAAATTACCTGAAAATCCTTGGCTACCCCTACCTTGACGACGGGATCATTCAGGTAATCCACTGAGACCAAAACGGTGTAGAGGTCAAAATCTACCTTCGTCGGAGAAGCATGCCACAGCCTCTTTATATCCTCATTTGCCCTTAAGGAATTTTCCAGGAAAGATATTGAGGGAACAGCACTTCTCTTTTCCCTCTCAACGCTTCCGGAGGAAAAGCTCCTTTCTCCATAGAGGGAAAGGACCTTCCTTCCTATCCTGCAGACCCTTTTGGTCAGCTCATCAAGGTCCTTTGGCTCCTTTACATTCCTTATTCCTCCCCAGGAGGAATTGGTGATAATCTTATCACTTAGAGGCTTTATCCACTTTTTGGGAAGACCGTCCCTGCCCAGAATTATTCCCAAAAGGGCTCCAAGGGTTGCTCCGGTGCAGTCGGTATCATAGCCACAGTTGACCGCCTTACATATGGCATCCCCGAAGTCCTTGCCATAAAGAAGTCCTATCGTCTGAAATCCAAGATTCGGTGGGGAGTATTGGGCTATGGGACTGTAGGAGGAGTGCAGGACGAAATTTCTCGCCTCCTTCCAGCTCATCCCCTCCCGGTAAGCTTTCATTGCATTCCTGATTGCTTTCGCCGTCTCGCACTCCTGCGGAATAAAGGAAAGAGCTATTTCAAGAAGTTTTTCCTTATCGCTGAGGAGAAAGGCAGCCGACTCCAAAGCTGCATTGAACATTTCCCCGTATACGGACTCTCCTCCTGCATGATCCACTATGGCATCCTCGTAGGCATAGGAGGCAGCGACGTTGGGAAGACCAGGAGCAATACAGGCCCATATCTCGGAGCGAATGGGGCTTCCCATGCAGTGCTTGAAATAGTTGTTATAATAACCAGATATCGGGGGCAAAAGTCCCTTTTTAAGGTTGGTCTTATGAAGTCCGTATTCATCGAAGTTGTATTGAACGCAATCAAGCCAGTACTCAGCCAGATCTCTCGCCTTAATGTGAAGTCCCCTCTCCTCCAGGGCCTGAAGCCAGATCAACTGAAGCTCTAAGTCATCGTTGGGTATTCCTCCCTCCTTTAGCTCGGGATACCACCAGACATCAAACATTTCCTCCTTTCCCCATCCACTCTCCAGTGGAGCTCCCAATGTGCCCCCACAGTTTTTGCCAAGCCAGCAACCGTAGACCTTGTCATAGTACTCTTCCTCGGTCAACTTCACCAGGTTTATATCTTTATCTTTCATCTCAATCTCCATTTGGTTTAATCTATATAAAAAGCGTCTTTTACCGCGACCGCTCCTGTCTATATCAAACCAGTCGATGAAGAAAGCTGAAGTGGAGAAATAGGCCTTAATGAGCTTTTCGTCGCCGAATTAACTTCACCTCATTTAAGCCAAAGGGAACGAAGTTATATCCATCTACCCAATTGACTTCATCGACAAAGCTTTGTGGACCAACGGACAAAAGCTCACCCTTGCTGTGATGATGGGGCCCCAGGAGGTTACGCAGGCTACCGGTCAGCTCTATTTCCAGAAGGTTTTCCCCTTCCTTCAATGAAGAGGTAATCTCGACCTCATAAGGTGGCCAGAAGACCAATCCTGCCTCTTTACCGTTTACGCTTATCCTGGCCACGATGGCCTGGAAATCCTCAAATTTGAGGTATACCCTCTCCTCGGAAGATAAGGCATCCAGCTTTACCTTTTGCCGGTAAAGGACGCTACCAGTATAGAAGGGATAGCCCTGAAGGACCAGATCTCCCTGCTTAATTTCCCGAGCCTCATCGGTAAGCAAAAAGTCGTTCAAAAAGGTGGCCTTTCCCTTGCGGAAACTTTTCCCTGCCCTTACGGAAAACTCTCCAATGATGTAAATGGATTCGAGCTCCACCCCGTCTTTTCTGTAAATTAAGGTGCCCTTCTTTTTTGGAGGAATAAAAAGACAGGAAAGTTCCACCGTGTTTTGACCCTTTTGCCTTACTAAGTTAGAGATATCAATTTTCTTAAAGGATATATCATGCCAAAAACCTGCGTGGGAATATCTGACTTCGTGAGAGTTGACCTTGATCTTAAATATCTCAGGACTTTCCAGGACAAGGTAAATTTTCCTTCCTTCATCCCCAAAATCCGTTTGAAAGGAAAACCTTAAGTTGATCTCAAGTTCCTTTCCCATCTCCTCCATTTTTTTCTGCACCTTCCAGACGGGCAGCTTCTCGCTCCATTCCTCACCTTTAAGCTTATACTCGCACCAGTCAAGGGTAAGGCTGTTGGGATCGCACCGCCTGAATTGCCATCGATCAGGTAAGGTCCGAGCCTCAACTACCTCATAAGAGGGAAGAGAAAAGGGAGCTGGCTCAATATCTTCTCTTCTGATCAAAAGGTGAGAGCCAATTTCAGCAAAGTCAAGTTCGAGATGTGTTGCATCTTCCTTGAAGGAAGAGGGAAGTCTCTTAACCTTCCCGTTCAGGGGATTCCATTCCTCCATCGCTCCTTTCCCCCTTATCCTTACCTTAGCCTTAAAGCTTTTCTCTTGGGAGGTGTTGACCAGGAAATAAACATCCCTTTTCTCATCCAATTTTCTGTGTTGATAATAAATTGAGCCAATCTCCTCGCCCCTCTCATCCCTTATGCTAATTTCAGGCTCCAACATCTCATCCAAAGTTTTCCTGAGCTTTTCTTCGTCATCTTCGACGAGTACTGCCTTCTCAAATAGATTTTTTAGCTCCTCTTCTGCTTGATTTTTCCCCTCAACCAAATAGGGCAAGGGCTTGATGGCCACCACCTTTCCTCCGCTCGCCAAAAATTCCCTCAAGAGGGAAACGGTGGTGGCTCGCAAGCTCACGGTCGGGGGGATAACTACCAGCTTATAGCACATCTTTTCCACCCTGATCGAGCTTCCTTCGACTTTTCCGTATTTTGCCAGCAATTTCTCATCGGCCAGATCATAATCTCGATGAAACTGAAGAAGGCGATCAATCAGAGCAGTAAAGGACCTGTTCAACCGGTCAACTTCCCTGGTGTCGGAGGGTTTGTAAAGACACCAGGCTCCCTCTATGGGGTGAATGACCAGGATATCGGCCTGAAACTGTCCCTCACTCATCATACAGTTTAAACGAGCAAAGTAATCCTCTATCACTTTATTGTACTTCCACCAGGGTTGCTGATAATGAAGGGTGGGAGGAAAGTCCCTCTTTCGTGCTCCCCTCATTGAGTAAAGGGATAGATGCGGACAAAAAAAGTTTACCCCCAGGACAATATGCCAGTCGCCGATCCACTTTCTTCCGGCAAAGGAAAAATTCTGCCCGCTACAACCATACAGCTCTGACAAAACTCTTTTCTTTCCCAGCTGGTGGGCCACTGAGGAGACCTGTTTTAAGGTAAGGGGATTATTGATATTGCGGCCCAGGTGGTCAACTCCGGGAATATGCATATATTCGTAGTGAGGCATAGCTGCGCCGATGCATCTTATCTGAGAGGAAAGCTCATCCTCACAGAGATAATGGCCGGTATAGGCGATGCGGTGCTGACTGCACCAATTGTAGATTTTTCGGGAATAAGCCTGCACAAACATATCGGTCACAAGGTTCCAAAAATCATAACGAACTTTCTTGTAGTCTTTCTCGTCAAAGAAAAGACAGCTAAGATGCTCCAAGATATCATAGCCATATCTTTCCTTAAAGCGGGCGGGAAGCTCATCAGTCCAGGGAACAGCTATCTCTCCACGGCTGGCAAAGGTCATATAGTTTGGCTCATCGGTAAAGACTGCCGGAACGGTCCTGCCAAATTCATCGCCCACCTCTTTAAAATAGAGCTCGTAGGTGGAGTTGAGGAATGCATCGACCACCTTCTCGCTCAGGACATCCACATAGCTATAACCATTAAAATATGGGTTATCCGGACCGTAAACTACCTCAAATTTTCTTTTGCCATCCACCAGCTTGCATCTCATCGCTTTTATGCGATACTCCTTTCCCTTGGCGGGGACAATTCCCCCGGCAAAACCGCTTGGCCAGCGGTCCTCATCATAAAGATAAGCCAGCACGCCCATCTTTTTAGCAAAAGAGATGGCTGCCTTTATCCTGTCCATCCACTCGGAAGAAAGATAAGGGGTGATGAGCCCAATGCGGGAGTGCATAAAGAAGCCCCCTATCCCCTTTTCCTTCATCTCCTTTATCTGCCGGCCTAACTCCTCCTCCTGCAAGTCATCATTCCAGCTCCAGAAGGGAGCACTGCGAAACTCCACCCCTGGATTTTTGAACTTCTCCTCTATAGCCATCTTTCCCTCCTAATACAATGATAAAGTTTTTCCTGAGTTGAAAGCATTTGAGGAGACAACGTCTATGTCCTATATCTTTTTTCTTGTCCCCGGGATATATTGCCCGTTTACCTTTATCCTTTTCTTGATATCCTCAGGAAATATTAATTCAGCCTTGCTTTCTTGAGGAATATCTATGAATACATCAAAGCAATCATCTTTATCTTCATAACTTACCTCTATTTTGCCAAAAGGTGAAGGCACGCTACCCCTTGCCCATCTCAATCCACACAGCCGGGGCTGGATCAGTATTTTCTTGAATCCAGGCTCAAGAGGCCTTATTCCAAACACATAAGCCCCCAAAAAGTATCCGGGAGCACTGGACCAGGCATGACAATGACTTCTGGTCAACCTGTCCTTCTGGAAACCGATAAATGTCTCCCAGCAGGTGGTGGCTCCATATTTTAGCATCGTGCCCCAGTTTTCCCTGATCTCTTCTAAAACTTTATCTATTCGGTTCAATTTTACCAGCGCCTCAAAGCGGAAAAACGACATAAAGGGACTTCCTATCTTCACAAAATGATCCGGGGGATTTAACAGATAACTTTCAAGGATTTTCTTCCTCTCACCTTCTGCACAGTCGCAAAGATAGACAATGATGTTGGTCTGCTGGCTTACTGTCTCGGAAGGTTTTCCATCGCTGTGTATGCTATCTATATAGGCTCTTTTTTCCTCACTCCAGAGATGCTTGTTTATAGCTTCCTTAAGGGTATTGGCAAAGTTCAAAAGATAACTTTTATCCTCATCCCTGCCGAGCAAGTTGGCCAGATAAGCAACGTCACCCAAGGCCTTAACCAGGAGAGCATTCTGATGGGTCACCACCCCGCTGTTGGGTGTATCCATGGGCGCCCAGTCAAGCATATTCCAGGCAGTTATTTCCAGGAGACCATCTTTATTGATAAACTTTTCAAAGTTTTTTGTCGTCTGGATAAGAGCTGGATAAATCTGGTTCAAAAATTCCTTATCAGCTGTAAACTCGTAGTATTCCTTGCAAGCGATGATCCAAAGAAGTGTCCAGGCAGTGAGTATGTTTTGCCAGCCACTGGGCACCTGAGACTCGGGAAGTATAGACCTTCGCATAGACCCTATCACAAGGTTAAGGCAGCGCCTGGAAAGCTGATACGCCCCAAAGGTATAATAGTTTATCAAGGATTCGTTTCGAGCATCTCCCACCCAGAAGGTTTGTTCATAAGCAGGACAATCCACATAGGTATCCTCCATGCAAAGCCTTTCGGTATCCCTGGATATTTCCCAGATACGATTTAGAAGATAGTCAGAACATTGAAAAGTTCCCATCTCAGCTACGGGAAATGTGCTCAAATAAGCTTTAAGGGAGTAAAACTTTACCAAAGACTTCAGATTACGTATGGTGAGCATTATATATCTAAAACCCCTTCTCACAAAGGAGCGATAGCTCTGACGTCCTTGTTTGGTGATATATCTTAAGGTATTGTTTAAACCGTTAGTATCTTCAATAGTTCCATCGTGCATACTCTCAAAAAAGTAAAAATCCAATATTGCTCCAGGCGGAGCATCTAAGTCAAATTCGAGATATCCGGAAAGCTCCCTGCCAAAATCTACGATGATTTCCTGATCATTTTTGGAGGCAGATATTTTTGTATAAGCATCGTTGGCCATGACCAGGTTCTGGTAAGAGTCTGGCACCTTGAAAGTTTTTAAGGTATTCTTTACCGTAGAAAGGGTAAAGACGTTCTCGGTGCAGGTATGCTCTGGCAGGACAGGTTTTATCCATTTAGAGTAGGAGGTTAATTCCTCAGCAGAGCTTACCCGCCATACTTTCCTGTATTCAGGAACCTCCTTCAATGCATCATCGCGAGAATAACCCGGAAGAAGTACTGTCTTTTTATCGAAGGGACCGATGGTGATGAATTTATACTCGCTTCCCAAAAGAGGAGCCTTAAAGCTTAGCCTTTCCTCAAAATCAAAGGCTAAATGAACAAATAGTTCATGATAGCTTCCACTCACATCCATAAGGAAAAAATTCTCACCCGCATTAAGATTTACTTCTACAGAATTTGCCCTGTCTACTTGATAGAGCTGATCATTGATCCTGAACCTTCCATAAGCGCTTACCCACCTGCCAAATGGAAATACTATCTTCCCCCTCATGGCTTTGGGGGCATTGATGATGGTGGCGATATAACCTAAATGTCTTTTGGGATTGGCATCGTATTCCTGAGGATAAAAATTAGGTCTAATATCTATTGAGATATGAGTCTTTACGGGACTTACCTCTTTTAAGGAGATAACCCTCTTAGGGTAGATGGGCTCCTCAGCAAGATGTGGAATGTCCCTTGGCACCAATTTTTCCCATGGCTTCATCCCGTAGGAGCCTATCTCTATGCTGTTGTTCCAGCTGCTATCATCAAAATCAACCTCAACCCACCTCTCATCGAATTTACGGGCATCATAGATCTCAGCCCAGGCTTGCTGACAGCTTATCCTCACCGATGATCTGATGTAGCCGCTGTGCAGTTTATTTTTCCATGATTTATCAGTGCATAAGCTATCTATTATTTTGCCATTTTTATAAAAGTCCAGTTGAGCTATTAGTCCTCCCCTTCCTTCTATGTACTGAAATGTACTTATACCATAATGGGTAACCAGCACTGCAATGACGTTATCAGTAGCTAAGTAATCCTTAACGGACCAGCTGTCATAAGATTGCTCAAAGGGCCAGCTGCGCACCGGACCAGAACCAACCCGTCTCCCATTTACATATACCACATATCTGGAGTCAGCAGTTATATTGAGCAAGGCCTCATCAAAATCATCAGGGCTAATAAATTTTTTTCTAAAAGCCAGCCACCAGTTCCTGGGATGCTCTTCTTCGCTATCCCAGATCCACTTTGCCTTCCAGTTCATAGCCTACCCTCCTTCCTGCTTTTAATATAACTATTTCCCCGCCAAAATCAACAAACTTGAGTTAGCAATTTAAGCAAAGAAATGGGTATAGACCTTTAAGTTTAATAACCTTCGACTAACTTTCTTTTAAGCTCCAGATAATACA
>QMPZ01000064.1 GCA_003648815.1 Candidatus Aerophobota bacterium
CGTTTTCTTGATGTCTATAGATGGAGCTACTTTCCCCTGAGCGACTTAGGGAAATGACTTTTTTGCGAAGCAAAAAAGGAGGGCTCCCAGGAAGCGAAGGGGAAAGTAGCTCCATCGGAAGTATTATAAGTTTCTCTGTTATTCTTGAGGTTTTTTAAAAAGGGAAAACAGCGGCGAAGCGTTGAGGGGGTCATTCCGAAGGAATGGGCGGAAGCCTATGTTCCCCCTTAAGTCGTTTTCTTGACATTTTTAGTCGTCAATTTTATAATGTATTTCTAAGCTTTAAGGGTTGTCATCTCGCTAATAAATATGGGGGAGAAAAAAATGAACCTGGAAGAGGAACTGAGGCTTTTCACGGGTAGAGCAAATCCTGAACTGGCTGAAAAAATAGCTATGTATTTGAAGATTCCCTTAGGGAATATAGAGATTAAGACCTTTAGCGATAAGGAAATATATGTGAAGATCAATGAGAGTGTGAGGGGAAAGGATGTCTTCCTTCTCCAACCCACCTGTCCACCCTCCAATGAAAACATAATGGAGCTGCTTATAATGATCGATGCCTGCAAGAGGGCTTCTGCCAAGAGAATTACCGCGGTCATTCCCTATTATGGATATGCCCGACAGGACAAAAAGGATGAACCTCGTGTGCCCATCACCGCCAAGCTGGTAGCTGATCTTATTTCCACTGCTGGAGCAGATAGGGTTCTTACCATGGACCTTCATTGTGCGCAAATTCAGGGGTTTTTTGACATAAAGGTGGACCATCTCTTCGCTGCTCCTGTAATCATCGATTATTTCAGGAAAAAAGGTCTTGAAAATTTAGTGGTCATTTCCCCTGATGTAGGAGGAGTGGTAAGAGCTCGTGCTTACGCAAAGAGGCTGAAGGCTCCCTTAGCCATTATAGATAAGAGAAGGCCGAGGGCTAATGAAGCCGAGGTTATGCACGTGGTGGGTGAGGTAAGAGGAAAAGATGCCCTTATCATTGATGACATAGTAGATACAGGAGGTACGTTACTTGCAGCAGTGGACGCTTTGAAAAAGGAAGGAGTAAGGGATGTCTATGCCAGCTGCACTCATCCTGTTCTCTCCGGAGATGCCCTTAATAGAATTTGTAAATCTCCTCTAAAGGAGATGGTCGTTACCGACACCATTCCCTTGCGAAAGAAAGAGGATGGTAAGATTAAGGTTCTTTCCGTAGCTTCCCTGTTAGGAGAAGCCATAAAGCGTATTCATGAGAATAGGTCGGTAAGCTCCCTTTTTATATGAGTTGGACAGCCCCGTTTTAAGTTTTTTATTTTTGTGTTTAAACATTTTGAAGGCAAGGAGAGCATAAGATGGAAGAACCCAGATTAAAGGTAAGGGTAAGGTATAAAAAGGGTAAAGGTTATGCAAGAAAGCTGAGAAGGAAAGGATTTGTTCCCGCCATCCTTTACGGACATCGCCTTAAGGAAAGCATACCCTTAGAGGTGGAATTAAAGGAGTTTCGAAAGTTTCTTTCCCTGCATCCCGAGGCCAGAGAGAAGGTCTTCGTTCTGGAGGTAGCTGACCAGAAGGGGGAAAGTAAACGAGAGGTGATACTCAAGGACATTCAATATGAACCACTAAAAGGAATTCTTCAACATATTGACTTTTATGAAATCACCAGGGGAGAGAAGGTTACCACTTTTGTCCCCTTGTCTTTTGTGGGTGAGGCTAAGGGCGTGAAAAAGGGAGGGGTCGTGGAGTATCTGCGACGAGAGCTTGAGGTCGAGTGTCTTCCTCAGGACATTCCCTCCACTATAGAGGTGGATATAACCTCCTTGGATGTCGGTGATCACCTTAACGTAAAGGATTTGAAGGTACCTCCAAAGGTAAGGGTCCTCGCTCATCCTGAGGAAAGAGTACTCTCGGTGGTGTCCCCCGTCAGAAAGGAGGAGATAGAAGAGGAAGGAGTAAAAGTCTCGCCTGAGGAAGTAGAAGTAGTGGGCAGGAAGAAGGAAAAGGAGGAGACTTCCAAGGAAGAATCTTCAGACTAACCAATAGATAAGGGAATGAGGTTGATATTCGGACTGGGAAATCCAGGCAAGGAATACGAAAACAGCAGGCATAATGTGGGGTTTATGGTCATAGATGCTCTCTCCAAAAGACATAACATTCCTCTGAGTGCCTGCAGGTTTGAGGCTTTAATTGGAGAAGGAAAGATAAAGGCGCAAAGGATTATCTTGGCCAAACCCCTTACTTTTGTAAATGAGGCGGGCAGATCCATCTCCCAGATCAAGGAAGGTTATCAAATGGATACCTCGCAGATGATAGTGATAAGTGATGATGCAGATTTAACTTTGGGAAAGATTCGCATTGCCACCAAGGGAGGAGATGGAGGACATAAGGGGCTGCGGTCCATCATTCAATCCCTGGGCACAAAGGAGATTCCTCGTCTGCGTATAGGAATTGGTAGACCCGAAGGAAGAATGGAACTGAGGGATTATGTGTTACAAGAGTTTTCCTCACATCAAAAACAGGTAATTGAGGAAGCAATAGAGAGGGCCAGTCAGGCCATAGAGGTAATAATCCTTCAAGGAATACAGGAGGCGATGAATAGATATAACTAAAATGGGGGATCAAGTGAAGGTTTTCCCTCAAATCTATTAAAGGAGGAAGGTGAAGATGTCGCATATCCTGGTCTCCGTAGTGGCAGGAGCGTTAGGCCTTATAGGGGTAGGTATTTTGGTGAAAGGCATCCTTAAGGCAAGTCCTGGGGATGAGTTAATGCAGGAGCTGTCCAGGACTATCCAGAAAGGAGCAAGGACCTTTCTCTACAGAGAGTACCGGGCGGTGGCAGTGGTGGCGGTCATAGTGGTCATCTTCTTAAGCATAGCTCCTCTTTTCTTCGGTCACAAGGTTGAGGTCAACTGGCAAACTGCTATAGCTTTCGTCATAGGGATGTTTTGTTCGGCTTTAGCTGGATGGATTGGAATGAGCGTGGCCACCAGAGCTAATAGTAGGACCACCCAGGCAGCTAAGTCAGGACTGAAGCCTGCCCTAAACATTTCTTTCTCTGCTGGAGCAGTAACTGGATTATCCGTAGTCTGTGTAGCCTTTTTGGGGTTAGTGGTGGTTTATCTTTTGTTTAAGGGCAGACCTGCGATCGTCAACGGATATGCTATGGGAGCTTCCCTGATGGCTTTGTTTGCTCGAGCGGGAGGAGGAATTTACACCAAGGGAGCAGATATGGGAGCGGATCTGGTGGGAAAGGTGGAGGCAGGGATTCCCGAGGACGATCCCCGTAATCCCGCTGTCATTGCCGATAACGTAGGAGACAATGTCGGAGATGTCGCTGGATTGGGTGCGGACCTCCTTGAATCGTATGTGGAGTCCATAATTGCCACCTTGGCCATTGCCTCCAGCTTAGCTTTCATTTCCCTGACCTACCTTCCCTTTTATTTGGCCGCCTGGGGAATCATCTCCTCCCTCATTGGCGTTATCTGGGTCAAACTAGCCAGGGTGAAGGATCCCCAGAGCGCACTGAACAGTGGAACGTATCTGGCTGCTATCTTGATGATAGTTGGTTCTTTCTTCATCGTGAGAAGGGCAGGGATAGCCTATCAAGATTACTCCGTTTTGGGGCCTTTTTGGGCGATCATCGCCGGGGTAATTTCAGGGCTCGTTATTGCTGAAGTAAGCGTGTATTATAGCTCAAGTAAGTACAGACCGGTCAGGGACCTGGCCAACTCTGCCCAGAGCGGTCCTGCGGTGGTGGTGGTAAATGGGCTCGCTTTGGGGATGTTGTCCACAGTAGTCCCCATAATAGTTATTGCCGTGGCCACCTTGATTGGTTATCACTTCTCGGGAATGTATGGGGTAGCCACCGCTGCTATGGGTATGCTTTCTATTCTGGGAATTACCTTAGCTGTTGACTCATATGGACCCGTAGCCGACAATGCCGGAGGTATTGCTGAGATGGCCCATCTTCCATCTGAAGTTCGTGAGGTTACCGATAAACTGGATGCGGTTGGGAATACCACTGCTGCTATTGGTAAGGGATTTGCCATTGGTTCAGCCGCCTTTGCCGCCTTAGGACTTATTACCGCTTATCTGGCTACGATAAACGCCATCTCTCCTCGTCCTATCTCCCTTTCCCTTACGGATCCCATGCTTGTCGCTGGCCTGTTAATAGGGGGGATGGTTCCTTACCTCTATGGCTCCTTATTGGCCACAGGGGTGGGGAAGATAGCTTTCAAGGTAGTGGAGGAGGTGAGAAGACAGTTCAGGGAGATTCCCGGGATAATGGAGGGAAAGGGAAAGGCAGATCCCAGCAAATGTGTGGATATAGCTGCCCGAGGGGCATTAAGGTCGATGATGTTTCCGGGAATTCTCGCTATAGTTATTCCCATAGGCATTGGGTTTTCCTTAGGTCCTGTAGCTTTGGGAGGATTTCTCGTCGGGGCCTTAGTGGTTGGTCTTCCCTTAGGAATTCAGACGGCCAATAGCGGAGCTGCTATGGACAACGCGAAGAAATACATTGAGGAAGGAAACCTGGGTGGAAAGGGTTCTGAAGCTCATAAGGCCTCGGTGGTAGGGGATACGGTCGGAGATCCCTTGAAGGACACGGTCGGTCCTTCCATCAACATTCTCATTAAGCTAATGTCGGTGATCTCCTTGGTGTTGGCTCCTATAATTATGGCTTTACATTAAATGTTCCTGGTTCTCAGTGGCCAAGCTCGCTTTGTCTATAGTACTCAAGCAAGCTTGGCCTGCTTTTGACTACCTACCGAGCAAGCAGAGGTTTTAGTAGTTTTCCTTTAAGGAGCCTCTGGCTACCGGTTTATAAGGAGGAGCAAGATGGTAAAAATTATAAGAAGGCCAGCGGTAGCGGGCTCGTTTTATGAGGGAACGGAGAAAGCTCTCAAAAGGCAAATTGAAAGCTGTTACACTCATCCCTTAGGACCGGGAAAGGTGCCTTACCTCTCATCGAAGAGGAAAGGAAATATCTTAGGGTTGGTCAGCCCTCATGCTGGATATATGTACTCTGGTCCTGTGGCTGCCTGGGGTTTTTATGAGGTAGTCCAGGAGGAAGTTCCTGAGGTGGTGGTCATCCTGGGTCCTAATCATCATGGATATGGTGCACCTGTGGCTATAATGGAGGAGGGGATGTGGGAGACTCCTCTGGGTGGAATCAAGATAGATGAGGAGCTGGCTAAGAAGATAAGGGCTGCTTGTTCTCTCATTGAGCCAGATGAGTCGGCCCATAAGATGGAGCACTCTCTGGAAGTCCAGCTTCCCTTTCTTCAGTATAGCTACGGGGAAAGCTTCAAGTTAATTCCCATCTGCATGATGCAACAAGATCAAGGAGTCAGCCAAAAGGTAGGGGAAGCTCTGGCTGAGGTTCTTAAGGGGAAAAATAGCTTGATCATTGCCAGCACTGATCTTACCCATTACGAGCCAAGAGAATTTGCAGAAAGAGAGGATAAAAAAGTTCTGGAAGCCATTCTTTCCCGGGACCCTCAGAGGTTAGCCAAGGTGGTTTTTAAGCGCAGTGTCTCTATGTGCGGGCCAGGACCAGTAATGGCTATGCTCACTGCAACCTCCCTGCTTGGAGGAAAAAAAGCTCGCCTTCTCAAGTACGCAACCTCCGGGGACATTACCGGGGACTATAATGCTGTGGTGGGATATAGCTCGGTATGTATAGAAAAATAAACCTTTCTGAAATCTTACCCAGATTGCTTTGCCCACCTCTCACCTTTTATGCTTCACCAATCTCTTACGGTGACTAAGATGTCTTCGACCATTCCTTACAAGATACTTGAGAGAGGAACATCCCCCTCAAGTATCGTTTTCTTGACAGTGGATTTTTAGGTGATAGAATTTATCTATCCTGAGTGATGAAAAATAAGAGGAGGAAATAAAATGCTAAAAAATATAATATGGTTAGGACATGCCAGCTTTAAGATAGTGGATGAGAAGACAATCTATATTGACCCATGGAATTTGAGGAAAGAAGATAAGGCGGACATAGTTTTGGTCACCCATCCTCATTATGACCATCTTTCCCCGGAGGACATCTCAAAGATTCAAACCGACCAAACCGTCATTCTCACCACAGCTGATGGAGCAGAGAAGCTGAGGGGAAACGTCAAGAAGATAAAGCCAGGAGATTTTTTGACCGTCAAGGGAGTTGAGATTGAGGTGGTTCCAGCTTATAACATAGGTAAAAGTTATCATCCAAAGGAGAACGAATGGGTGGGGTTCATAATAAAGGTAGGAGAAAAGAGGATTTATCATGCTGGGGATACTGATTTCATCCCGGAGATGGAAAAGATAAAGGCAGATATAGCTTTGCTTCCCATAGGAGGAACCTATACTATGAACGCTGAGGAGGCAGCGAGAGCAGCTAAGGCCATAAATCCGCAGGTAGCTATTCCCATGCATTACGGAGATATTGTAGGATCCCTTGAAGATGCCAAAAGATTCAAAGAAGCGAGCCCCGTCAGGGTGGAGATCTTAAGGAAGGAGGAATAAATTTAAGAATAAAACGTAAATTAAGGAGGGTCAAATGGACGTACACACAGCCATTAGGACGAGACGAAGCGTTAGAGCCTACAGGTCCGATCCTGTACCAGAGGAAAGTCTGAAGAAAATACTTGAGGCAGCGAGACTGGCTCCTTCGGCAGCAAACAGACAACAGTGGAAGTTCGTGGTTGTCCGTGACCCCGAGAAGAGAAAACAGCTCAGCCAGGCGGCTCATCATCAAGGATTTGTCGGAGAAGCTCCGGTGGTGATCGCTGCCGTCGCCTTAGAACCTGAGCGTGTGATGAGCTGTGAGGTTCCGGCTTATGCAGTTGATTTGGCCATTGCCGTGGATCACATTACCTTGGCTGCTGTGGAGGAAGGATTGGGAACCTGTTGGATCGGAGCATTTTCACAGGAAGAAGTGAAACGCATCTTAAATATTCCTTCGCGATATAAGGTCGTCGCACTACTGCCACTCGGTTTTCCTGCCGACAAGCCGAAAGCTAAATCAAGGAAGAAATTGGAAGAGATAGTTTGCTACGAGACCTTTACTGAGTAAACCTGAATCTAAGAAATGAGGCTTGAGGGGGGAAGGTCATCTTCTTAAGATGATCTTCAGTCTATCTTTCAGAAGGCTAATGCTTAAGAAGAGCCAATGAAAAAGAAAATACGAGGGGTTATCTTTGATCTGGACGGAGTAGTGGTAAATTCTCCCCTGGACTTTCAAAAAATAAAGAAGAAAATTGGCCTCAATTCAGATGAACCATTGCTGGAGAGCATAGAGAAGATAAAGAATCCAGAAAGGAAGAAGAGGGCTCATCAGATTTTAAAGGAAGAAGAGAAAAAAGCGGCTTCTTTGTCAACCCTGAAAAGGGATGTCCTTTCCTTATTCGATTTTCTGGAGAGAAAAGAGATCAAGAAGGCTCTTGTTACCCGAAACAACGAGGAGGCAGTGAGGATAGTTCTTGAGAAATTTGACCTGAAATTTGATGCCATCATCACGCGAGAAGACGCCCCGCCCAAGCCATCCAGGGAGCCGATCATATTGGCCTGTAAAAGATTAAAATTATCTTCAGAAGAAGTAGTTCTGGTGGGGGATTATAAGTTCGATATAATCGCCGGAAAAAACGCAGGGGTGAAGACCTTTCTGCTCAAAGATAGGGATAGCTCTTTTTGTGAGCTCGCGGACGTAGTCATAAGTTCCTTGAAGGAGATAAAGAATATAATCTCCTCGGAAGGAGTAATGCAATGAAAGATAGTATGGTAAAACCTAAGGAGCTGACGCTGAAGAATTTTAGAAAATACGGAAGTTTTGTGAGATTGTCGGATATCTCGGACAAGGATTTCTTCAGAATTGGAAGACCTCCCGTAGAATTTTTTCCGGACCTTATCGGCCTCAACACAGATGGAGAAATCCTGGGAGTCTCTATCTGTCGTGTCTTTCCTCGTGAAATGAAGATTGACCTCACTGAGCATCATAATTATACCGAGGAAGGCATATTGCCCTTAGATGGTGATGTTCTCATCCACGTAGGTTGTCCTACGGAAGGTGAGCTTCCTCCAGGGGAAATTGAGGTCTTCAAGGTGCCGAAGTTGACCTTTGTTCGTCTGAAAAAAGGGGTCTGGCACCATGCTCCCTTCTCCTTGGAGGATAGGGCTGTCAACTGTCTTATTCTCTTGGCGGAAAGGACATATCATAACGATTGTGAAGTAGAGGAGATTGTGGAGGTTTCCATCTTAGATAAATAAGACTTATAAATTTTTTTCTTACTTGACGAATAAGTTTTTACTTATATAATTATAGTAAAAATGGAGGTGCAAAGTGGCGGTTATGAAAATATCCTCTAAAG
>QMPZ01000065.1 GCA_003648815.1 Candidatus Aerophobota bacterium
GGGTAAAAGTAGCCCAGAGGGACCCGAGAGGATCCCATCAGCTACCGCTCAAGCACCAAGCTCAAAGGACACAGTACCTACTTTAAATAAAGCCACCACCCAGATAGTTAAAGAGGATGTTTTTGAAGAAGAGGGAGAGCTGGTAAACGGAAATGCAGGCAAAATAAATTCTTCCACTAAAGCAAAGATAACGAACAACTTTCAACTCTCAACTTCGAAGAAGAAAAACTCTGTTCAACCAAGAGGAGAGAAAAACTCACCAAAGCAACTGTTAGCCAATATACGGTTATCAGAGGGAGGCAGGGAAAAACTGAACTTCAGGGCAGAAAGCTCAGAAAAACATGCACTTAACACCTCTTCTTTCGCGGGAATCGGAGAGGAGAGGTTTGAGGAGGAAAAGATTTCCTACAGGCATCCTTCAGGTGCCTTCCCTCAGATGAGATCCATAGCTTATAGGCCTTTAAACATCAAGAAAACGATACTTGAGGGGGAAAGTCCTTCCCCCCTCAACGCTTCGCTGCTCCTCCCTTATAAATCCCTAAGGAAAAGCTCGCAAGAGCTTTCTGAGATAGAAAGGAGGAGCCATCCGAAGGCTGAAGCTTTCCCGAAGATTTTAAGAGTAAGCTCTTCGCATGAAGAAAAGATAACCCAGAAAATAAAGGATGAGCTGATAAACCGAGCTGTGGAAAAGATAAAATCCATAAGTGAGAAAAAAACCAAAATCTTCGAAAAGGATGCACTACCCCAGAAAAGGGAGGAAAAGATAGCCTTCGGGTTATTGAAACAAGAGAAAAGTTCGCATACCCTAAAAGGTGAGATAGACGATATCTCTGCACAGAAAAATCTTGACCCCTTCAAGCATGTAAAAGGGGAAAAGCAGACTTTATCCATGGCTTCAATAAAGTCTTTTCAGGAAAAGGAAAGTGGAATAAAGGATGCGGCCTCCACCATAGGCGAGCTTAAAGACCGCAGCTCATCAGAACTTAAGATGTCTCAAGCGCTAAGCTCAGGACAGGACATAACATCACATATAGACCACAGCCAGCCCTTCATCCGGGAAAATACTTTCCCTCAACTAAGGGAAGGCAGAGAGCTGATAGGTGAGATTGTAGATAAAATAAAGTTTCTAACTGAACACCAGGAAAGGAGAGAGGCAAGGATAGTTCTCAAGCCGGAGCACCTGGGAACGCTTCGTCTTCATCTCTCCATGCAAAAGACCGAGTTAACCCTTGGAATACAGGTCTCTGATCCGAGGACAGGGGAGCTCATTCAGAAAAACCTCGCCTATCTTAGGGCCTCGCTCGAAAAAGAGGGATTGTTTTTAAAGGACTTCAGCCTTTCTCTGGAGCAGAATTTCGACTTTGATGGAGGAGAAAGAGAGAGAAACTTGCCCTTTGCTTTTGAAAGAAAACCATTTCCCGCAGGATCGACTTTCTTCTCCGATGAGGAAGAAAAAGAAGTGATAAGATTAACTCTTGAGCGCCATTACATTAACTACCGGGTGTGAACGTGCAAATCTTGCCCTTAACATAAGGAGGTGCAACAAATGATTGAGGAAGTAGGGACGAATTACTCTTCGCATATCTTTCAAGCCTACTCAGGGCAGATCCTGGGAAAGGATGCTTTTCTGAAGCTATTCCTCGCTCAGCTGGAGAACCAAAATCCGTGGGAGCCATTGGACAACAGCGAGTTCATCACCCAGATGGCTCAGTTCGCTTCTCTGGAGGAGCTAAGCAATCTCAACACCAACTTTGATCTGATGCTCAAGCTTGAGTATATAGCTCAGGCTGTCCAGCTGATTGACCGCAAGGTAGAGGCAAGCGATCCCAAGACAGGAGAGATAATCCAGGGCAGGGTAGATAAAGTGGAGTGGAAGGAAGGGGCGCCTTACGCATTAATAGGGGATAAATCTGTTCCTCTAACTTCTATAACAAAGATATGGTAGCGTAGACATACGCTCACCTTGAGTCTGCGGCTACCGGCTGCGTAAAATAAACACAAAAAGGAGGTTGATACAAAATGATGCGCTCACTTTTTTCCGCAGTCTCAGGTCTGCGGAATCATCAGGTTCAGATGGACGTCATCGGCAACAACATCGCCAACGTGAATACCGTGGCCTTCAAATCCTCGCGCTGTCTTTTTCAGGACATGCTCAGCCAGACCTTGAAGGCAGCAGGAGGACCAACGGAAGGAAGAGGAGGAACCAATCCTCAACAGGTCGGACTGGGTATGCGTATCTCATCCATAGATAACATATTTACTCAGGGAAACCTCATGTCCACTCAGAACAAGACCGACCTTGCTATCGAGGGAGATGGATTTTTCATCCTGAGCGATGGGGAAAGCACCTTCTACACGCGGGCGGGAAATTTCAAATTTGACATTGAAGGAAACCTGGTCAATCCCAGTAACGGATATATCGTTCAGGGCTACATGGCTGACGAGGAAGGATTTTTGGGAAAAACACTTCAGAACATCCAGATAGACTTTTCTCAACGTCTTCCGGCAAAACCAACCGATGAGGTAAGCTTCGTGGGTAACTTAAACTCCGATGCTGAGCCTACTTATGCGGCAAGTAATACACTTCTCACCAAGTTATTTGATGAGGATGGAAATCCGATGAACCTACATATAGGGGATACCATCAGTTTTTCAGGAACTGTAGACACAACAAATATTAATGGAAGCCTTAAAGTCGAGGAGACGACTAATCTGTCTGATCTTGCCTACGCTCTTCAGGCTGCTATTAGAGCAGCAGGGGACGGAACGGAAACCGTAACTGTTCAAAGCGACGGAAGCCTGCAGGTCACCGCTGGTAGTTTTGACATCACAGGTCTTACGATGACCTGCACAGGGAACACTGAATTTAATAGTTATGGAGACATTGGCGATATTCCTGCCGAAGGAACCGGCTCTACCCCTGAAGGCTCTCGCGCTCCGGATTATACCACCTTCGTCACCGCCTACGATTCCCTGGGAAAGCCTCAGATCATAACCTTATACTTCGCTAAGGACACCAGTGGGGTAAGCAACACCTGGCACTGGCTGGCCACCGTTCCCTACAAGGAGGGTTCTCCTCCCAGCGGAGATACAGGAACCTTAACGTTTAATTCTGACGGCTCACTGGCTACCGGAGACCAACAACAGCTTACCTTTGACCCTGATGGCGCGAACGAAGGAGCGGATGAGATGAGGGTAAACCTCAGGTTCGGAACCAAGAACAAGTTCGATGGACTCACCCAATTTGCTGCCCTGTTTTCAGCCACGGTGAAGGAGCAGAACGGATATCCAAGCGGAACCCTGGACGACATCTCCATTGACGAGGCAGGAATCGTTACCGGGATATTCACCAACGGAGTAAATCGCACCCTGGCCCAGATTCCCATAGCTATCTTCTCCAACCAGGATGGACTGTACAAAAAGGGAGACAATCTTTATCAGCAATCCTTAAACTCAGGAATTGCTCAGGTAGGACAGGCAGGAACAGGAGGTAGAGGTTCTATCGTCCCCTCCACCTTAGAGATGTCCAATGTAGATCTGGCACAAAGCTTCACCGAGATAATCGTGGCTCAAAGAGGCTTTCAAGTAAACGCACGCGTCATCACCGCCTCAGATCAGATATTACAGGAGCTGGTCAACCTGAAGCGGTGATAAGGGATGAGAGGAAGGAGGAACTCCATGATTAAGGTAACGCATTTTAATGGCAGGCAGCTGGCAATTAACGCCGAGCTCATTCAGTTCGTGGAGAGCACACCTGATACGGTGATCACCTTAACCACCAAGGAAAAGATTCTGGTAAGGGAGTCAGTGGATGAGGTGATACGCAGGGTAATTGAGTATCGTCGTCTGATCTTTAGCCCGATGAACAGTAAGGCGGGAAACGTGGAAGGTAAAAGGTAAAAGGTATAACCTGACAAACGTCATTGAAGGATTAGGGCAAGGAGCAT
This sequence comes from Candidatus Aerophobota bacterium, assembly GCA_003648815.1. Lineage (GTDB taxonomy): Bacteria > Aerophobota > Aerophobia > Aerophobales > B47-G16 > B47-G16. The sequence continues at coordinate 3,948 of QMPZ01000065.1, forward strand.
CCCATGGACTTTACCACCTTAATTGGAATTGCCAGCGGAGTGGGTTTGGTCCTCGTCGCCATCTTTATGGGGGGAGGAATTTCCATCTTCATCAATATTCCCTCTATGATGATTACTTTCGGGGGAACATTGGGAGCTACCCTCATCAACTTTCCCTTCTCCAAGGTAATGGGAGTGTTGCGTGTGGTGAAGAATGCCTTTTTTTACAGGGAAATCTCCCCGGATGAGGTAATTAAACAGTTAGTTGATTTCGCCACCATAGCCAGAAGGGAGGGAGTGCTGGCACTGGAGCAAAGAATTTCTTCCCTGAATGACCCCTTTCTCCAGAAGGGACTGCAGCTTGCCGTGGATGGAACCCCTCCTGAGACGATAAGGGAGATATTGAGGACGGACATAGATTATCTGGCGAGCAGGCATAAGGTGGGTCAGGAAATCTTTAACGCTATGGGGACATATGCTCCGGCCTTCGGAATGATTGGAACGTTAATCGGGCTCATCCAGATGCTGAGGACCCTGGATGACCCCTCAAAGATTGGCCAGGGTATGGCCACGGCTCTGCTCACTACCTTCTATGGAGCACTCTTTGCAAACCTTATATGCCTTCCCATCGCTGGCAAGCTAAAGGTGCGAAGTGAGGAGGAGATACTTTCTCGAGAACTCATCGTCGAGGGAATTCTCTCCATCCAGTCAGGGGACAATCCCCGGATCGTGGAGGAGAAATTGAAGGCCTTCATTGCTCCTCGCTTAAGAGAAAAGATAAAGGTAGAACGAAGATGAGAAGAAAAGAAAAAAATGAATCCAAGCAGGGAACTCCTCTCTGGATGACGACCTTCGGGGACAGTATGTCCCTTCTTCTCACCTTTTTCGTTATGCTGTTTTCCGTGACCGCGCTTAACGAAACCAAGGTGAGGCAGGGATTGGGCTCTCTAAAAGGGGCTCTGGGAGGAATTGTGGAGGGAACTATGAAGGAAAGCATAGTGCCTCAAGAAGGGGATCAGATGCAGAAAATAGCTAAGGAGATGGAGGAATACATTGCCTCTCAGGGGCTCGGGGAAGAGATCAGCGTAACGAGCTCCCCCGAGGGAATAACCATTAACCTGAAAAGCCCTATACTCTTTGATCTGGGTAAGGATAACTTAAAGGAATATGCTCTTCCCGTGCTGGACAAAATTGCCTCTCTTATAAAAGATATACCCAACGAGATAAACGTAGAAGGTCATACGGACAACCTCCCCATACACACGGAAAGATTTCCCTCTAACTGGGAGCTTTCTGCAGCAAGGGCGATAAGCGTGGCAAACTACCTCATTCAGAAGGGAATTTCGCCTGAGCGGATAGGAGTCATAGGATATGCTGATACTCGTCCTCTTTTTCCGAACGACACCCCCGAGCATCGCGCCTTAAATAGAAGGGTGGAAATTATCATACTGCAGTAGCCACAGCAAGGTGAGCACAGAATATGTGCAACCTGAATGCGGCTACCAGTGGCTACCATTTACCTTTCAGGAGAAAAAAAATTGGCTCGCAGAGATGAGGGAGACAGAAGGTCAGGTGGACCATCCTATATGGTTCTCTACGCCAATCTTATGACGCTGCTGATGACCTTCTTCATCGTCCTCGTCTCTATGGGATCCATGGAGGAAGAAAGGGTGAAGGTGGGAGTTGGTGCCTTCAGAAAAGCTTTATTTACCGGAGGGTTGGGAATTCTCTGGGAAAAAAGAGCTATCAGCTTTGACTATCTCATAGAACAGGAGAAGATGAAGATAAAGCAAAGGATATCCACCTCCCTTAAGGAGACCCTGGGAAAGGAGATGGAAGAGCAAAGGATAACCGTAGCCACCATAAAGGAAGGAGTAGTTTTAAAGCTTCCTGGAAAGGTGCTCTTTGACCTGGGGAAAGCAGAATTAAAACCCGAAGCAAAAAGGACGCTGGATAAGATAATTCCCTTGCTCAAGAGCTATTCCTACGATATCCAGGTGGAAGGTCATACGGACAATCTTCCCATTCATACGAAAAGATTTCGCTCCAACTGGGAGCTTTCTGCGGCAAGGGCAATAAGCGTGGTCAAATACCTTATGCAAAATGGAATATCTCAACAAAGGCTTTCCGCCTTAGGATACGGAGAATACAGACCCATTGTCCCTAATGATACCCCTGAACACAGAGCCCTCAACAGGAGAATAGAGATACTGATCAAGGTCTCCTCTATTTAGATAAAAACGACAAAAGGAGGTTAGCTGCGATGCCAGAGGAAAATGTAAACAAGGAAGAGACTAAAGAAGAGACTAAGGAAGAAAAAAAGGTAAGGAAATTGTTCTCCTTAAAATCCCTTCTGTGGTGGGGAATAATTTTTATGGTGCTTCTCGTGGGTGCCTATCTTGTAGTGGAGAAAGTAGTTGTCCCTTCGGCGAATATAAAGAAAGATGTCATTCATTCAAAGACGGTGAGGAAAAAAAGAGAGATAAAGAAAACCATATACCCCTTGCAGCCGCTGGTGGTAAATTTAGCTGAGCAAAAGGCAAGAAGATACCTCAAAGTTACCATAAATCTGGAGCTGGACGGACCGGAGGTGATCAAGGAAATAGAAACCCTCAAGCCCCGCTTGATCGACTCCATAATTATCCTTCTTTCCAGCAAGACCTTAGCGGATATCGAGGATACGAAGGGAAAGCTTTCCCTTCGCAGGGAAATCATAGCCTCTCTTAATGAAGAGCTAAGTACGGGAAGGGTGACCAACGTTTACTTTACCGAGTTCATAATTCAATAACAATTAATAAATAGTTAAGCTCACTTCAAGGAAGATAAAAATGGGAGAGATGCTAAGCAGGGAAGAGGTGGAAAAGCTGCTTTCTGCGGTTTCCTCAGGTAAGATCTCCGTAAGGGAGACAAGAAAAGTCTTCAAAAAGACAGCCACCCCTTATGATTTTCGTCAGGCAGATATAGTTCCCAAAGATCAAATTCGTCTCCTGGAAAGAATTCATCAGAACTTCATTCATATCTATGTCACTCCTCTGGCTAACTATTTGAGGACGATAGTGGAATTCGAGCTGATAAAGGTGGAACAGATCAAATTTATCGAGTTTATGGTCTCCCTTCCCAATCCCACTTACATCAACATCCTTGATCTGAGCCCCTTGAAGGGCAGGGCCATCTTAGAGATCAATCCATCTCTTACCTTTGCCATCATCGACCTTCTTCTGGGAGGATTGGGAAGGGGGACTGATGAGGCACGCGAGCTTACCGACATTGAACACTCCATTATGGAAAAGGTGGTTTTTCTTACGCTGGACTATCTAAAACAAGCCTGGAAGCCGATATTCCCCTTTGTCTTTAAAGTACAGAGCACGGAAACCAACCCCCAGTTTGCTCAAATCGTTGGTGGAGAGGAAAGGGTAATATCCATAACCATGGAAGGTAGAATAGGAAAAAGTTCGGGGCTTATGAACCTCTGCATACCTTACCTGACGATAAAACCCATCATTTCCAAATTAGCAAGCCAGTATCGCGCCTTCAGCGACTATGAATCTGTAGACAAGGAGCAGAATAGCTCAATGGAAAAAGCCATGGGTAAGGTCGAGGTTACTCTCGTCGCCGAACTGGGAAAAAGCCAGATCACCATTAAGGACTTCCTTCAGTTAGGTGTAGGAGATGTGATTCGCTTAGGACAAAGCATCCATCAAAATATAATCGTAAAGGTGGAGAATTCCCCAAAATTTTACGCAATCCCTGGACGTGTGGGAAAACAGATGGCCGTCCAGGTGAGCTCCTTAGTGGAACCGAAAGATGACGTGAAAGAAAAAAAGGAGTCTTAAAAGATGAGAGCCGAGGACAAAAGAACTGAAAAAATACCACCGGAGTCAAAAAAGAAAGAGAATGAGAAGAAGGTCAACGTACAACCCGTTCAATTTTCCCCTTTGAAGAATAGCTCAAAAGAGGGAAAAAAAGAGGCTTCGAAAGATAACCTTCAATTGCTCCTGGACGTTCCCCTGCAAATCACCGCGGAACTCGGACGTGCCACTATGAAGATCGAGGATGTGCTTAAGTTAGGACCTGGCTCGATAATAGAGTTAAACAAGCTGGCCGGAGAACCAGTGGATCTTTTGGTCAACGGAAAACTGATAGCTCAAGGAGAAGTAGTGGTGGTAGATGAAAACTTCGGAGTGAGAATTACCAGCATTCTCGGGCCAGAGGCGAGGATAAAAAAACTACAATGAAGTTAGCATTAACTATCTGGAGGGCATTTTTCTCCCTGGCGTTGATAATAGGATTGATCTATTTTGTCATGTATGTACTGCGA
>QMPZ01000066.1 GCA_003648815.1 Candidatus Aerophobota bacterium
CAGAGATGGTAAAATTAATTTTTTTGAACCAGGCAGCATAAAAAGGTCTGCTGCTCCCTGGATAAAGATTGATCCAGCCGAATTCACTATGAAGCCCGGTGAAACAAAAGATGTTAAGGTTGAGCTAACAGTTCCACGGAATGTGTCAGGAGGGTATTATACTGCTATTCTCGTGCAGCTTCTTCCAGAGATTCCTCCGGAAATGAAAATCGGTACCGTCCGCACCTGGAGATTGGCATCGATATTAGAACTTACGGTCATCGGGTGGAAAAAGCCAAGGGAGCAGGTCAACATTTCCAGTTTAAAGGTTGAATCCTCCACTGAGGAAAAAGGTTTAACTTTTGTTGTTACGGTAGAGAACAAAGGGGACGTACACACCAGGGGAGAGGGGAATTTAGCAATAACAACCAGAGAGGGAAGGCGAGTAGCAGAACTTCCCCTGGAAGCAGGAAGAGGAACAGTTTTTCCGGAAAGTATGCGGGATTTTAAAGCGGTCCTGGAGAGAGAACTTCCTCGGGGTGAGTATTTTGCAGATGCTACCTTTAAGTACGGAAACAGAAGAGCACGTGCCAAGGTCTCCTTTTCTGTGGGTGAAGCTTCAGCCGAAGGTGAAGAATTTGCCAGGAAAAAAGAAATTAACTTCTCTGTTAGTCCTCCGGTGGTGGAGATAAACACTCCCCCAGGCTCTGTTCGCAGTATGAAATTTATGATTACAAACGAGGAAAGTCAACCGGTGCACTATCGAGTCTACTTCAAGGATATAAGCATCGACCCTGATGGCGAAATTGCTCTTCTGAAGGCGGGTAGTACACCCTGGTCCTGTTCCAACTGGTTTGAGCTTAAGGGCTCAGAGTTTGAACTTGCTCCCTTACAGCGCAAAAACATCTCTGGTCTGCTCAAAATTCCAAAAGATGTGGCAGGGGGAAGATATGCCCGGTTGGTTATTGAAGCATCCACAACGGGAGGCAAGGAAGGGGAAAAAATGACCACCATTGTTCCTCAGAGCATGATTATGGTAACTACAGGAAATAAACTTGAAAGAAAGGGTGAGATTACTAAATTCCAGCTCTTGCCAGCTGATGGCAGTTCTTCTCAATTTATGGTTATGTTTAAAAACACGGGAAACGTACACTTGAGGGTTCAGGGCAACATAACGTTAAAGGATAAAATTGGTAATACCGTGGCTGAGTTGCCTCTTGCGGAGGGTGAAGTTTTCGTCTTTCCCGGGTGCACACGAAACTTTACGGCAAGCCTTGCCGAGCCATTTCAAGCAGGCGAGTACAAGGCAGAGGTGAGATTTTTTTCTCAGAAGAAAGAACTGGTAACAGCAGCCAAACAGGTTACTATACGAGAGTGACCAGATAGAAGATAATCGCCTCAAGTTAAAGAGAAAGGTGGTTGAAAATAAAAAAGTTGAGGATAGATCAATGGAAAAAATGGTAAGAAACTGGTGGATCGTTTTTTTGATATGTTTTTCCACTTTTTTCACACAAGCAGGGTTTGGAAAAACAATTAATCCAGGCCAGGGAAAGATGGATTTATTTCGTAAAAGCCCCGAATATCGCCAGGCACATAGACTACCCGAGGAGCAAAAAGTTGAAGTGATGCCTTCCGGCCTGCTTAACATCAACTTCTATAAAATTGATATCAGAAAAGCTATCCATGAAGTAGGAGAAAAAGCCAAAGTTACAGTAGCCATTGATGAGGCAGTTACCGGTGAGGTTACCGTAAAGCTGACCGAAGCTACTTTCGAAGAGACTCTGAACGCAATCCTGGCCAATACTGATTATGTGTTCAGACAAATAGAGGGCGTTTACCTGGTTGAAATTAGACCTCCAGAAGTAGAGGCAGCTGCGCCTCCCAAAGAGCTTCCTCCTCCAGGGGAGCGGTTGATTACAAATGTCTTTGTGGATACGGATATTAGAGAAATACTCCATACTATCGCAGCTCAAGCTGAGGTCAATATTCTCTGTGACGACACCGTCAGGGGATATGTCAGCGTGGATCTTAAGGATGTTCCCTTAGAGAAAGCGCTGGAAATAGTTCTATCTCCCGGAGGATATACGTATGTTTGCAGGCAAGGCTATTATCTGGTGGGAAATCCTCACCCTGATAACCCCGCCTTTGAGAAATTAAGCAAAACCGAGGAAATCCACCTTAAATACATAGAGGCAGGATCCGTTTCCCGTCTTCTTTCCGATTTTTTCCGTCCCTATGTTAAGGTGGATACGAAAAGAAATGCCCTTCTTGTTTCCGGACCTCGGGAGATAATTGCCAGAGTTAAGGAGGATGTAAAAAAAATTGACCAGCCACGAAGGCAGGTTATGATTGAGGTCCTGGTAACTGAGATTTCCAGGGAAAAAGGAAAGGAATTCGGTATGGACTGGGAATGGAACTGGATACCATCTGAGATTTCGGAGGCAAGTCAAGCTCAGGGAATAGGCCTTACCAATCTGGAGATAGGATACACCTCTCGTGTGGTGGGAGAGATTTTTGCCAGCCTTAAAGCTCTGACCAAGGAGGGGAAAGCCGAGATCAAGGCTGTTCCAAAGGTATCTACTCTGGATGGAGAAGAGGCCGAGATTAAGGTGGAAAGGGTGGAGTATTATGTAATTTTGGCTGGTCCACCAGAGGCTCCTTATCGAAGGTTTGAGAGTATCTCTGTTGGAGTGAGCTTAAACATTCTGCCCAGGATTGTGGGAGAGGACGAGATAATGATGAGCATTTCCCCTCAAGTTAGCGATGTCATTCAGCGGGAGGAGACCGAATTTCCCGTGGTGAGCAGAAGAAGTGTCCAGACCTTTGTGCGGGTTAAAGATGGGCAGACGGTTATAATTGGAGGTCTTTTACAGGACATTGAAAGACATCTGCTCTCCGAGGTGCCTATTCTGGGAAAGATTCCCATTCTTGATTTGTTCTTCAGGAGGGAGAGTACCTCCAAACAGGAGACGGAACTGGTAGTATTCATCACTCCCCATATCGTTGATTAACTATCTTGAGCGATGAGAGGATTCAGGCGCATGAAGGCAAAAGTAGGTGGTTCGCTGATAGTTTTAGCTTTATCTTTTTTTCTTTTTGCCTTACCGGTTCAATCCTTAGGTCTGATCAACGGGGATTTTTATGATGTTGAACTGCAGAACGTTATCCGTAGCATCGCTGAGCAGACTGATACAACAATAGTTATGGATGATGTGGTTAGCGGAGTGGTGAGCATAAAGTTTGACCAGGTTCCAGTGGAAAGAGCCTTAGCTATGGTCCTTTCTCCTGGAGGATATACCTTCAAGAAGGTGGGTGATTATTATGTAATCTCCACAGCTCAGATTTCCAATCCCGCTTTCAAATCAATAAGTTCCACTTCTGTTATTAAACCTCGTTATATAGACATTTCCAGAATAAATGAGCTTTTACCCTCAACCCTTGCCTCCTACGTGAAGGTAGACAGAGAACGAAACTTGCTGTTGGTTACTGCACCTCCCGCAGTAGTTCAGAGGATCGAGGATATTATATCCAGTATGGATAAGCCCCCAGCCCCCATTATGGTGCAGGCTTTGGCTGTGGAAGTGGTAAGGGAAAAAGGAGCTCAGCTTGGCATAGACTGGAGCTGGCAGTGGCAGGGAGGAAAGAGAAAGTTAGAGGGAATTTCCGTAGAAGGACTTGCAATTGGTTTTACTTCAAAAGATACTACGGCAAAAGTCGCTGCCCTTGCTACCGAAGGAGAGGCAAAAATACTTGCCAGTCCCCGAGTGCTCACCCTTGAGGGGATTCAAACTCGGCTTCAGCTTGAGATGCAAAAGCACTTCCAGCTTCTGGGAGGAGGTGAGGAGGCACCTTATTTACGATTTGAAACGGTAACCACCGCAACCGAGGTCAATGTTAGACCCTACCTTACCCTTGAAGGTGAGGTGATGCTGGACCTCAGGGTAGCTGTGGAAGATTTAACCCGAAAGACTGAAGCTCCTCAGGTAACCAGAAGAAGTGTCAGGACAACCGTTAAAACCCAATCCGGAAAGACCATTGCCATAGCCGGTCTTTCCGAGGAAGTTCAAAGGGAGATGAAGAAAAAGGTATGGGGACTGGGCGATATACCAGTGCTTGACGTTTTATTCAGCAAAAAGTATGCAATGGACAGAAAAACCGAACTTGTTATCCTCATCACTCCTTATGTCCTAAAAAAAGAGCTATCTTCGACTAAGGTTGCTCTGGCAGCAGCTTCCTGGAATACCTGGAAGTTGAATCCTCAATACGCGATTGGGTTTGAACGGTTCAGCTCCAAAATCTATCTTGGCTTTAGTAGCTTTTTTGGTAAGGTTCAAGACGAAAATCAGTATAAGGCTGAGATTGGCTGTGCCCTGCGTTACGGTTGGAACCTAAGTGGAAGCTATGGTCTCTTTGAGAAGGAGCATTACCGATTATCCTTCTTTGGAGTCAAATTTCAAAAGGAAATGACAGAGATAAGAGATGACCTTTATGTAAGCTTTAGCTATAAGCAAAGGGAAGGTGAACCTCAGGCAAGTTCAGAAGAAGGTTTTCAACAGAACGTGTATTCTCTATCCCTGAAGGAGATAAACTCCATTAGCCGAGGCCTTCGACTTATGGGTGAGGTAAGCTTAATATATGTTGAGGAAGGAGGGAAGTTTTCTCCAGCTATAACCACTGTCTCTGGTGGACCTGTATACTATCTCGGAAGAGGGTTAAGTCTTTGTGGAAGGTATGATTATATACGATCAAGGCAAAATGAATATCAGCAAAAGGGATATGCCCTCGAAATCGAATACGTCTCTTATAGGAAAAACTGGACATTTACTGCAGGCTATCGGGATATCGGTCAGGAAAATATAAGATATATGGTGGGAACGGAGCCTCCAGCCAAGGGTTATTATGCGAGCGTAAAGCTTTTTTTGAAGTAAAATACGATATTCACCCTGCAGCTCTATTTAATGGTGATTTTCTTCTTTGTTTGCAGGATCTGTTTTTCTCCGGAAAAAATCTTAAGGTAGACTATATAGTTTCCTGGCGAGATTTTATGAGGTAAAGCGGCGGTTAAATTAACCACTTCACCCGGAAAAACTAAAAATTCTCCTTGATCAAAGGGACGGTCTTTCAGCAAATTCATCCCTCTTTCATCCTCCATGTTGATAATCCCCTTTATCTTAACGAAAGCATCTTCTGGATTTTTGAGCCTCAAGACAAGTTGTGGCTGGATATCATCTTCTACTTTAAGGGAAAGTAAATGGCATTTTCTACGTGGTTTATCAGAGAGAGTAAATATGGTGACTCCGTACGAGAGGGATGACTTTTCTGCCTCAGCACCATGAAATATCACCCTTCGGTAGTGGTTGCCTTGAGGATTATCCGGAATATTGATATTTAACCTTACCTTTCTTCTTTCTCCTGGCAGAACTACAAACTCCTCTGGTACAACTTCAACCCGGCATGAGTTGGGCGAAAGGTTTAAGCTGGCTCTGAAGCTGAGCGAATTGGTATCCTTTACCGAACTTATCTCAACAAATGCGCTTTTCTTTTTGGAGGCAGAGTTTATAACTATTAGAGAAGGATTTACCACGAAAGGCAGAGGATAAAGAGATATAGAACCAGCTGACCAGTTTTCAAGATCAAAGGGGAAGATGGCCATGGTTTTTGTAGTTTTATTCTCATAAGAGGACTTGTAAGCTATAGATATCTCCAAAAAACACCGAGCTAAAGGTAAACTTTCCCTTATGTTAGCTTTGAGGTACCTTATGCTCTCAGGGAAAATAGTTCCTCCTCTTGAGGTAAGGGGAAACTCAAACCATACTCTGCCCCATTTATCTCTTATCCGCGCCCTCCCCTCCACTTTTAAGCGAACATTTCCCTCATTCTTAACCGGTACTGTAAATTGCAAGACATTTTTATTAAAGGATCTTTCAACTTTAACCGGAAGAAAGGAGACCTTTTTCACCAATTCTTTCCCTTTTATGAGAAGAAATACTGGAACTGCAACTCGAAACAAGGCCTTTTCTTCTGATTCCACCATTACTGTAGCATAAAGTTCTCCCTCATATCCTTCCTGAACATTTACGCTACATAAAACGGTCTCTGTCTCGAAGGGCTGAAGGAAAAACTTTGAGGGTTTAACTTCAATCCATTCTGCACAGGAGCGCTTTTCCTTCCCTGGAAAGGGAAATTGAAGTTTACCTTCCCGGGTTAATCTTAAGTCCGTCAGGTAAACTTTAAAACCCTGAGATCTTTTCTCGGTATTTATCACCCGCAGGTTAAAGGTTATCTTGCCTGAAGGCTCGCAGATGAGTTCTACTTTTGACGGAGAGACCAGGAAAGAAAAGGCTGGACTTTCTCCTGTGAGCAAGAAAGAAGAAATACACAGGAAAAGACCAGTTATCAGAAAGTTTATGTGTTTTTTGGACATTTCAATTCTTTTAACTCAATTTAGCCTGAGTCTATACGTCATTGGGTCGTTCGTCATCTCAACTCTTTACTCATTTTTATTCCTCTTTTCTCCTGAGCAGTGTATGTATCGTTACAGCGATGAGGATAAGTAGACCGTAAATTACCTGCGTCCAAAAGCCAGAAAGACCGGCGGCAACAATTCCCGCTTCTAATGAACCTATAAGGAAGGCGCCTATGAAAGTCCCCAGTATAGTTCCCTCACCCCCAAACATGGAAGTTCCACCCACAAATACAGTAGCAAAAGTTGTCAACATATAACCTTCTCCCATTGTAGGCCACCACTTCAGCATTCTAAAACTATCTATTAATCCAGCGAAGGCTGCTAAGGTTCCCATCAATATGAATACTATCGTCTTGGTTCTGTCGACGTTTATTCCCATCATCCTCGCTGCGCCTTCATTATCACCGACAAAAAGCACGTAATTACCAAACTTATGCCGGAATAAGATAAGCCATAGAATAACTGTCAAAGCGACAAACCATACTGACTGGGCTGGGATAAAACCCCCTATTTTACCTGCCAGAGCACTGTGCAGCGGATGTCCTATGAGAACTGTGAAGGACTTGCCTAATCCTCCAGAAAGAACATTGATGCATCCCCTTATGAGGAACATCATCCCCAGGGTGACGACTATTGAGGGGATACCAATCCTCCTTATCAATGTGCCGTTAAGGGCTCCAATCCCAGCGCCACTGGCCAAACCGCCTACTACCCCCAGGACAATACTTCCCGTGGCGGAGAATATCGTGGCACAGACGTATCCGGAAAAGGCCATTACCGAAGGGAAGGACATATCAATTTCCCCGCTGATAAGCACAAGCGTCAGTCCTAAACCCATAATACCCACGAATGGAACCGTTGATAAGAAGGCGAGGTAAATGGTGGGTCTTAGGAAAACCCGTGGACTTGTGAGCATAAATGATGCAAGGATCAACGCAAAGATGGTGATGAGTCCAAGCTGCGTTCTATACCTGCCCAGATTCAACTTAGTAAAGTTCATACCTTCACTCCTTTATCTTCTTAAGTTTAGCCTGCAGGTTCCGGGACATGATGAATTTGGATCAATACCTCGTTAAGGTCAGGCTCGGAGATTTCTTTTCTTTCATATCTACCCACTACCCGTCCCCTGTCCAGGATGACGAACCTGTCAGAGACAGAATATACGTTGGCAATGGTATGGGATATATACACGCAGGATTTTCCGCTCTCCTTCAGTTTTTCTATAAAGTTCAATACTTTATTAACTTCTTTCACCGACAGCGCCCTGGTAGGCTCATCCAGGATTACAAGATCAGCCTTGAAATACATAGCTCTACCTATGGCTATGCCCTGACGTTCCCCTCCTGACAGTGTCTTTACTGGCGAGTCGGGTAGCACCCCTCCTCCGGTGAATCCCAAAAGTTCCTTCATCATTTTATCGGTCTCTCTTTTCACCTTATCTAACCGGATGAAACCCAGCCTGTCTGTCAGTTCCCTGCCGAGAAACAGATTCCTCCAAATGGTTTGCTTGGTTCCCAGGGCTTGCTCCTGGAAGACAGTTTCAATGCCTAATTTATGAGCTTCTCTGACTGAATAGCTCTTCAGATCTATCTTTTTCCCTTTAATGTATATTTCCCCCTTGGTGGGAGGATATACTCCACTTAGAATTTTTATCAATGTCGATTTTCCCGCGCCATTGTCACCGATCAAACCGATAACCTCATTTGATCCAACCTCAAAATCGACCCCTCGCAAGGCAACAATTTTCCCAAAAGATTTATGAATATTTTTCATTTGCACTATACTCATAAGC
>QMPZ01000067.1 GCA_003648815.1 Candidatus Aerophobota bacterium
ATTTTATACTTCTTATCTCTTCCATCTCAAAGTGTTTGCTATTTTTCAACACCACCACCTGATCTCCAGGCTTCAATTCTGAAAGCGTCTTCCAGACAAGATTATTCTCCCTGCCCCGACCATTCCTCTTTAAAACCAAAAAGGGATGATTTGCCGTTGCCTTTATTGAATGGTGCAAAGTGGTAAGCTCGTAAACGTCTTTTATACCGTTATCAAACACACCGGTGCACTTTTTCAAAACCAACTGATGAGTCTTTTGGTCAAAGGCGTAAATCTCATCTCCTTCTTTTACCTCTGTTATCCTTTTAAGCCCGTACTTGGTCATTATCAAGGAAGACGTACTTAAACAATTCATATAAGCCTGGTTGTCATAACAGATATAGAGAAAATCATGCCCCCGCTCTATAGCCCCGGAGAGAGCCTGAATTCCTATATCGTAGGTTCCTCCATCCCCTCCGAAAGCGATGAACTTAATCCTCTTATCGATCCTGCCTTGCTTTTTTAGCGAACGATAGGCCGCTTCCACTCCGGATATGGTGGAAGCTGCATTTTCAAATGCACAGTGAATCCAGGGAACCCTCCAGGCAGTAAAGGGATAGATGGTGGTGGCCACCTCTAAGCATCCTGTAGCACAGGATATCACCACTGGATCTTCTGTGGCCAAAAGCACCTGCCTTACGATAATAGAGGCTCCACATCCCGGACAAAGTCGATGTCCTCCGCTGAGCAGCTCTTTCTTTCTGGATAATTCCTTAAGAGATGGCATTTTCTCCTCCTTTACTCCCTTACTCCAAGATAGCTTACAGGTTGGGTCGGTCTTCTACCCATGGCGATTTCTTCAAGATCTTCGTAAACTCGTTTAATCTGCTCGATCTTAATGTCTCTTCCTCCTAATCCATAGATATAGTTTATCACCGGAGGTCTTCTGTCTTTCTCAAAGAGAGAAGACCTAACCTCCAGGAACAAAGGTCCTCCCTGTGCTCCAAAGGAAGCAGAACGATCAAGAACCGCCACCGCCTTAGCCTCCTTTAGAACCTGAGCGATCTCCTGGTAAGGAAATGGCCGAAAAGCCCTTATCTTTAAAAGTCCTGCTTTAACGTTCTCTTCCCTTAACTCGTCCACCGCAACCTTTACCGTTCCTGCAGTAGAGCCAGCGGCTACGATGATTAGCTCCGCTTCCTCCGTCTTATATTTTTCCAACAAATCGTAGGGCCTGCCAGAAAGCTTTCCAAATTCTCTTCCCACTTTTTTGATCACCGAAGGTGCCTTTTCCATCGCCTCTATCTGTTGCCTCTTGTGCTCAAAGTAGTAATCGTAAAGGTCAAGGGGACCATAGGTGACGGGATGATCTATATCCAGCAAGGAATGAGAGTTTCTGAACTCCCCGATAAAGCTTTTCACTTCCTCGTCCTCTAATATCTCCACACGCTCCATGGCATGGGAGATGATAAATCCATCAAAGGTGACCATTACCGGGAGCAACACATCCTTATCCTCACCGATGCGCACAGCCTGAATGAGGTTATCGTAAACTTCCTGACAGTTCTCACTATATAGCTGAATCCAGCCGGAATCACGTGCTCCCATGGAGTCGGAATGGTCGCAGTGAATATTAATGGGTCCACTCAAAGCTCTGTTTACCACTGCCATCACGATGGGAAGTCTGTAAGATGCGGCGATATAGACAATCTCCCACATCAGAGCCAGGCCATTGGCGGAGGTGGCGGTCATCGCCCGTGCCCCTGCTGCGGCTGCTCCCACGCAGGCGCTCATTGCCGAGTGCTCACTTTCCACCCTCACCATTTCCGTGGAAACCAATCCATTGGCGACGAACTCCGAGAACCTCTGGACGGTTTCCGTCTGAGGGGTTATGGGATAGGCAGCCAAAACATCGGGGTTAATCTGTCGCATAGCCTCAGCGGCCGTCTCATCTCCTGTTAAGCCAACTATCCTGCTCATCTATTTACTCCTTTCTTCTACCATTTTTATTGCTTTTCTTGGACATTGGGTGCTGCAGATTCCACAGCCTTTGCAATGAGCATAATCAATGCCCTTGATCTTTCCCTCCTCCACTATAATGGAGGAATCCGGACAGTAAATCCAGCATATAAGGCAGTGGTTACACTTTTCCTCATCTCTTACCGGCCTGAAGGTTCTCCAGCTTCCCGTTTTGTACTTTTCAGCGTTGCCGGCTTCTATGATGAGACCACCTATGGGAATTTCCTTCCATCCTTTCTCCTTCATTCTCCCTTTACCTCCTCATAAGCCCTCTTAATTGCCCTTATATTTCCCTCTACCACCTTGCGATTGTATTTTTTTCCTAATTTTTTCTCGATATTGGATATTACTGTGTCGACCTTCAAAAGGGAGGTAGCCTTAATCAAAGCTCCTAACATGGGAGTATTGGGAAGATTTCTTCCCATAGTCTCCAGGGAGATAGAGGTGGCATCGACAGTAAATACCTTAGCCTTCTTCAAACCCAGCTTTTCCCTTATCTGTTGAGGGGACTGGGATGTGTTCACCAAAATCACTCCTTCATCGGACAGACCCTCTGTCACGTTCACCATCTCCAGGAGGGTGGAATCCAGAACCACCACCGCATCGGGAGAGCTGACGTGAGAGTGAACGGTGATGGGACTTTCACTGATGCGGGTGAACGACTGCATAGGAGCTCCCATTCTCTCTGGACCGTATTCAGGGAAGCCTTGAATGTATTTTCCTTCATCCAGGGCGGCCCCTGCTAAGAGAAGAGCAGCGGTCTTAGCCCCTTGCCCTCCTCTTCCATGCCAGCGAACCTCGGTAATCTTTTTCATCTCCTCCTCCATTAAAAACGTGTTATTTTGCGAAACTGACTTCTGAGCATCCCAAAGCTGCTTCTGCTTATTATAAGTGGAAAAACTTCACCTGTCAAATTAATACTGGCAAACCTTAAAAATGCCTACCAGCCGAACATAGAGCAACTTATGTGGATGAGTATGCCAGCCAGCGCACCCGCCGCTATGTCATCTCCCATAATTCCCCATCCGCCAGGAAGTTTTTGAATTTTCTCCATTTTAAATGGCTTTAGAATATCAAAAATCCTAAACACGAGGAATCCCAACAAAATAAAGCGAAAAGACAAGGGCAGGCCAAACATGGCTATTAGAAAGCCAGATATCTCATCGATGACGATGACTCTGCTGTCCTTTTGTCCTAAATAGCGCTCACATTTTCCTGAAATCCACACTCCTGCCAAATTAAGGATCACCAGCGCCATGCCATAGCTTAAAGGATGGGATAAGGCTCTTTTTAGAATCAGATAAAATATCACCCCCACCAAAGTTCCCATAGTTCCCGGCGCCAGAGGAGAATACCCCGCCCCAAATCCCGTTCCCAACAGGA
Source organism: Candidatus Aerophobota bacterium (assembly GCA_003648815.1). Taxonomy (GTDB): domain Bacteria; phylum Aerophobota; class Aerophobia; order Aerophobales; family B47-G16; genus B47-G16. The sequence continues at coordinate 3,382 of QMPZ01000067.1, forward strand.
TAGTTAGCTTCCTCATGGAAGATACCTTCTGTAACTTAACCAGTATTGAAAGCCCGAGATGAGGGAAAGTAAAGTAGCAGCTGCCATCAAGATGAAGATCATCATCTCAGGTTTCCAAAGCTTAAAGTTTAGCAGTGCAAGGAGAATGAAAACTATCACTCCATATTCAAAGGCAGTTTTAAGTTTGGCTAACTTGCTGGCAGAGATTATCATATTCTTTCTCGCCGCCTCAACCCGCAGGGCCATCACCAAAAAGTCTCTGCCCATCAAGATTATCACCATCCAGAAAGGAACAAGCTGAAGTTGAACAAAACAGATAAAGGCACTGTAAGCCAAGACTTTATCGGCGGCGGGATCGATTATCTTTCCTATAGAGGTTACCTCGCCCCTTCTGCGGGCAAAATACCCGTCTAAAAGGTCGGAAAGGCAGGCACCTATAAAGATGAAAAACGCGATAGCCTTCGCTGTCCAGGTCGGTAAAAACAAAAAGAGGACAAAAAATGGACACAGAACTATCCGCAAAAAGGTTAGCTTATTGGCCAAGCTCATCTTTTAATCCTTCCCTTATCAATACCTCTCTGGGTTTACTTCCTCTTTGCGGTCCAACTACTCCCTCCCTCTCCAGCTCATCCATAATTCGGCCGGCCCTGTTATACCCTATGGAAAGTCTTCGCTGAAGAAGGGAGGTGGAGGCTTTCCCCATACGGATTACCAGCTGCTTGGCTTCCTCGTAGAGCTCATCGTGTTCGACCTTGTCTTTTTCCTCTTCCTTTTCCTCCTTTTCGACGACCTCCTCTAAATAGACAGGCTCTCCCTGTCTTTTAAGGAATTCCACCACCCTCTTCACCTCGGCATCGGAGACAAACGCTCCCTGCACTCGAAAGGGCTGAGATACCTCTACTGGCGAATATAACATGTCGCCATTGCCTACTAACTTCTCAGCTCCTGTGGTATCCAGGATGGTTCGCGAGTCTATCTGAGAGGGAAGAGCGAAGGAAATGCGGGAGGGAAAGTTCGCCTTAATTAATCCAGTGATTACATCCACCGAGGGTCGCTGGGTAGCCATTATCAGATGAATTCCTGTAGCCCTCCCCAATTGAGCTATTCGACAGATGGTCCTCTCCAACCTTGTCCCTCCTGACATCATGAGGTCCGCAAGCTCATCTATAACCACCACCAGATAGGGAATTTTTTCCTCCTCCCTTTCTCTCATCTTCTCGTTAAAGCTGGTGATGTTTCTTACCTCTATCTGGTTGAACTTCTCATATCGCCTTCTCATCTCCCTAACCACCCATTCCAGAGCTAAAATGGCCTCCTTCACCTCCTTTATAGGAGGAAAAAGCAGATGGGGAATACCCAGATAGTCAACCAGCTCCACCATCTTTGGGTCAATTAAAAGGAACTTGACCTCTTGAGGGGATAATCTATAAAGGAGGCTGATGATGATGGAATTAAGGCACACGCTCTTGCCAGAGCCAGTAGCTCCCCCTATAAGCAAGTGAGGAAGGGATTCTAAATTTACCCAGACCGTCTGACCGGCGACATCCTTGCCCAGAGGAAATAGAAGCTTGACCTTGGATTCCCTGAACTCCTTCTGCTCCAACAGCTCCCGAAGATAGACGAACTTAACCTTTTTCCTGGGAACCTCTATTCCCACCAGGGATTTACCGGACACGGGAACTTCAATGCGCACGTTGGGAGCAGCTAAGGAAAGGGCCAGATCATTGGAAAGGCTCATCAGCCTGCTCACCTTTATTCCAGGAGCTAACTTCACCTCATATCGAGTAACTGTCGGGCCTTCCTTAACCTCGGCAATCTCCACCTCAACCCCAAAATCCTTCAAGGTCTGCTCAAGCTTTCTTCCAGCTAACCTTACCTCATCAGTTGCTCCCTTCTGAACGGGAACGGGATTCAACAGGGAAAGAGGTGGAGGAGAGTATGAGGAGGAAACATCCTTCTGAGCATGATCAACTCCTTCCCTTTCCTCAAGTGCCTCCTTGCTCCGATTGTGAGAAGAGACCTGTTTTCGGGAAGAAAGATGCCTTCTTATCTGCCTCTTTGCCATAACCAAGGAAAAGTCAGCGGAAAGGACACCAGACAGGACAAATAATCCCAGGATCAGGACGAGGCTTCCAAGCTTGCCAAAGTTTTCAAGAAAAAGAGCTGCAAAGTAAGTTCCCAAAAGTCCCCCTCCCTGACGAAAGGAAGAGATATCAACTCCGAGCAGGACCAATGATGAACAGAAGGCAACAAAGAAAAGAAGCACCCCTATACCTGTTCGGACAGGAGCCTCAAGCTTTCCCTGCTTGAACTTCTTCACTCCCACCCAGATTAAGACGAGGGGAAGAAAAAAGGCTCCTATTCCCAGACTGAGGAAGAGGAAGCTGGCAATGAGGACTCCTAAACGACCGATATAGTTCTGAGAGGAAATCTGAGGGTGAGAGGTAAAAAGAGGAGATTTAGTAGGGCTGTAAAAGAGAAGGCTTATCAAGATTAAGGCCCCCAAGATGATCAAAAAAATTGCCCAGATTCGGTCCTTCTGTCTTTCCACAAGCATAAAGACACCTTGTTATTCGACCACTTCCACCTTGAGCACTCGTTTGAGTTGATCCAAGGCGAACTCATTCTCCTTCTCGGAGAGGGAAGCCACGCTGTCAGAATACACCGTGACTTTAAATCCCCTCATCGCTGCCTCCGCTGCTGTAAAGAAGACACATATGTTGGTGAGTATTCCCACTATGTTCAACTTTTCCACCTTCAGTTCTCTCAAAAGAAGCTCCAGATCAGTTCCCAGAAAACCAGAATATCTCCTTTTTTTTACCATGAAATCTTTCTCCTGAGGTTTCAGCTCATCCACCACCTCTGAACCTCTTGTGCCCATAATGGCATGTTTAGGCCAACTTTCAAACTCCTCATCATCTTCCCTGTGAGCATCGCAAATATAAATTACGGGCATACCCTTTTCCCTGGCTTCCTTTATCCTTTTCCTTATACGGGGAATAATCGCTCGAGCAGTGGGAACCTCTAAGGGTGATCCCTCTTCCACAAAGTCCTTCAACATATCGATGATCAACAGCGCTTCCTTACTCATCTTCTCCTCTGATCAGCTCATATATTACACCTGCCCACAGCTTAGCGCAAAGGAGGAGGTTATCTATCTTGACATATTCGTCGGCCTGATGAGCAACCTCCTCTTCTCCGGGAGAGTGAGCAATGCTGGGAATTCCCTTAAAGTATAAGTTCTTGGCGATGGTGTTGCCCCCCATGGTTTTAAACTTCAGTTTTATTCCCATATCTTTTCCTACCCTGCGAAAGGCACAGACAAGGGGACTTCCCTCTTCCAATAGATGAGGCTTAGAGGAGGAAATTGTCTGAATTTCTATCCTTGATCCGCTTTCTTTTGCTAAATCCCTCAACTGTGAAATTAGCTCCTCTTCTTCCATCCCTAAGGGATATCTTACGTCCAGGATTGCCTCACAGCTATCCGGAACTATATTGGGAGCTTGTCCTCCCTTGATCTGTCCCAGGTTCAGGGTAGGCTCATTGAATAGGGGATGAAACTCACCTTTAAACTTAAAGCGGGAAAGGAAGAAAAGAAAATTCGTCAACTTGTATATGGCGTTCTCACCTTTCTCCGGAGTGGAAGCATGGGCAGATTTGCCTGAAGCGCAGACCCTTATCCACATCATTCCTTTCTCTCCCACCATCGCTTCATCCATGCTGCCCCCATCGGGAACTATACAAAAGGAAGGAGAAAAACCTTTTTCCAGAAGAAATTTCATCCCCATCTGTGAACCCCTTTCCTCATCAGCTACCGCTCCTAAGATGATACTTCCCCTGAAGGGAAGGGATGATTTAAGGATAGCCCTTATCCCACCCCAGGCTGCTGCATAAGGTCCCTTGTCATCCAGCGCTCCTCGTCCGTATATTTTCCCCTCGTGGATACTGGGTGAGAAGGGATCTTGTGTCCATCCACTTCCTGCAGGAACCACGTCCATATGAGCGATAATAGCAACCGAAGGTTTTCCCTCTCCTATGTAGCCGAGGACGTTGGGTCTTCCCTTTTCCTTCTCCATAATTTCAATTCTGGCTCCCAGCTCCCTGAGGCTTTCCACTATTATTTCCTTGATCAGGTATTCATTTCCGGGAGGATTGACCGTCTTTTTTCGAATAAGCTCGCAGGCGAGCTCAACTACCCTGTCACGATCAATATAGGATCCTATCCTTTCAACAAAAGGCTGCATACAATTCTCCCTTTATATTCATTTATAGTGGAGAAGGTGGACAAACCTACAGGACGATTTTAAGCCGTCCTTACCTTCCTTAACCAACTCCTGTTTTTGTCTATAATCTGCTTCTGTAAAATTTTATATTCTTGCGTTTACTTAGGATGTATTTTTACTATTTTGATTACAAATTACAAACGGTCGATTTGGTCACAAAACATAGTTTCATCTTCCTGTCAGTATTTTATAGCTCAAAATCCTCCATCTGTCAAATTAGCGCAACTGCTTATGGTGGCAGAACATGTACAATTTACATCGCCCTCATGGAGAAAAAGGTGATCTTACTCCCTACGAGAAGCTAAGATCCTTAGGTTATACAACTTAAGAGGCGATATGTCTTGCCTTCCTTAATTTTAGATTCTGTTTGCTCATCTATAGCCTTTTCAAGTTAAGGTAAAGTTTCAGGATCATCTTGACCATTACCAAAGTGTATAATAATTATGAGAAAGAACTACTCCATTTCAGAGAAGATTGAACCATGTCTTCTTTAAAAAAC
>QMPZ01000068.1 GCA_003648815.1 Candidatus Aerophobota bacterium
GACATGCTTCGCATTTCCCCCTCAACGGCCCGATCGGCAAAGCCGACCCTCGCTTCGCTCGGGCAAGTCGGGCCTGCTCCCCCTTCTAAAGGAGGTGACATTTTAACTCTTCACTCTTCACTCTTCACTCTTCACTCTTTACCCCTCACCCCTCACCCTTCACTCTTTACTCTTCACTCTTCACTCACATAAGCTCCGCTCCATGCTGTTGACAATTTCTTTGCTTTGGCTATATTTAATTTAAATTTGGTGTCCTACAGGTGCTTTTAAAGGTGAGGCGTTTATATTATGCGAGAGCAAAAGTTTCAGTTAGTTACGGATCTTAAACCGCAAGGGGATCAACCCCAGGCTATAGAGAAACTGACCGAGGGCATTCTTAAGGGCTACCGTGAGCAGACCCTGATCGGGGTGACGGGGAGCGGAAAGACCTTCACCATGGCCAACGTGATTCAGAACGTCCAGAAGCCAACTTTGGTCATCTCCCATAACAAGACCTTAGCGGCGCAGCTTTTCAGTGAATTTTCCTCTTTGTTTCCGAATAATAGAGTTGAGTACTTTGTCTCCTATTACGATTATTATCAGCCTGAGGCTTATGTTCCCCAGACCGATACCTATATCGAAAAGGATGCCTCTATCAACGAGAAGATAGATAGGTTAAGACATTCGGCCACGCGTTCTTTGTTGGAGCGCCGTGATACTATAGTGGTGGCCAGTGTCTCCTGCATTTATGGATTGGGCTCACCTGAGGATTATCAACTGATGCTCTTAAAGCTCAGGGTGGGAGAGGAGGTTCCCCGGACTAAAATTCTGAGAAAACTTGTGGAGATGAGATATGAGCGCAATGATATTGACTTTTCCCGGGGAAAGTTTCGGGTGAGGGGAGATGTAATTGAGATTTTTCCCGCTTACGAGGAAGAAGCGATAAGGATAGAGCTGTGGGGTGATGAGGTGGAGAGAATTTGCCTCTTTGATCCTGTGAGCAGAAATACCAAAAGCTACCTCGATGAAATTTACATTTATCCCGCCACCCATTATCTGGCTCCTCCAGACAGGTTGGAATATGCTATAAGCAGTATAGAAAAGGAACTTAAACAGAGGTTAAAAGAGCTGCGATCCCAGGGTAAGCTCTTAGAAGCTGAGAGACTGGAGTCAAGGACAAGATATGATCTGGAGATGATAAAGGAGGTGGGATATTGCCCGGGGATAGAAAACTATTCCCGTTATTTTTCGGGAAGAGCCCCTGGACAAAGACCTTTCTGTCTTATCGATTACTTCCCCAAGGATTACCTGCTCTTTATTGACGAGTCCCATCAGACCATTCCCCAGCTTCACGCTATGTACGGGGGGGACAAGTCTCGCAAGGATAATTTGGTAAACTATGGCTTTCGTCTTCCCTCTGCTTACGATAACCGTCCCTTGAAGTTTTCCGAATTTGAGAGCCTGATAAATCAGGTCATCTATGTCTCAGCTACTCCTTCTGCATACGAGCTGAGGAGAAGCCAACAGATAGTGGAACAACTCATTCGTCCTACTGGTCTGGTGGATCCCAAGATCACGGTAAAACCCGCCACCCATCCCATAGATGACCTTTTAGGAGAGATCAAAAAGCGAGTGGAGAAAGAGCAGAGGGTGCTGGTCACCACACTCACCAAGCGAATGGCCGAGGATCTCACCGAGTACTTAGAGGAGCTGGGGGTGAGGGTGAGGTATCTTCACTCCGAGGTCGAGACCATAGAGAGGACGAAGATCCTCAGAGACTTAAGAGTGGGAGAGTTCGATGTCCTGGTGGGAATTAACCTCTTACGGGAGGGATTGGACCTACCCGAGGTCTCCTTGGTGGCCATTCTGGATGCGGATAAGGAAGGCTTTTTGCGCTCAGAGACCTCCTTGATACAGATGGCGGGAAGGGCAGCTCGCAATGTGGATGGAGAGGTAATCCTTTATGCAGATGAGATAACCCCCTCTATGAGGCGAGCTATAAAGGAGACTGAAAGGAGAAGAAAGATTCAGCTGGAGTATAATAAGAAGCACAACATTACCCCTCAGACCATTCATAAGGCAATTCTGGCGGACATTGAGACCTACACCACTGATAAATACGAGAGGATGGTGGTGAAGGAGGAAAGGTCGCAGTACCTGCCTCCTTCGGAAGTTCCTCGCCTGATAAAGATTTTGGAGAAGAAGATGAAAGAAGCAGCGGAGAACCTTGAGTTCGAGAAGGCTGCTCAGTTTCGAGATAGGATAAAGGAGTTGAGAAGGTCCCGGGAAAACCTTCACCGAAAGAAAGTTAAGATAAAATAAAAAATAAAAGAAAGGAGAGGTTCTATGTCTTCTGGTCTTGTACTTGCTTTATTAGGCGCAGCGTTGGCGGTAGGGCTGTCCGGGGTAGGTTCCAGCATTGGCATTGGCTACGTTGGGCAGGCAAGCGCAGGTGCGATGAGTGAGGATCCAGAAAATTTCGGAAGATATCTCATTCTCACTGCCTTGCCAGGAACACAGGGAATTTATGGCTTTATCGCCGCCTTTCTCATAATAATGAAGGTTAATCTCCTGGGGGGTGCACCGGTTAAGTTGACCACTCCCCAAGGATGGAGCTTTCTCATCTCCGGTCTTCCCATTGCCATTGCAGGACTAATCTCAGCTATTCATCAGGGAAAGGTCTGCACAGCTGGAGTGGGGCTTACGGTAAAAAGGCCTGCTGACTCGGCAAAGGCTATGGTTTTGGCCGTATTCGTTGAATTCTATGCTGTGTTGGGGCTTCTCGTCACCATTTTCCTGGTAAACGGGATAAGCGTTTAACCTCCGGAGATAAGAGATGGGCATAGATGACATTATAAAGAAGATAAGGACGGATGCCTCAAATAAGGTAGAGAGTTTGAGAAAGGAGGCCCTTGAGGAAAAGGAGAGGATTATTGAGGAGGCGAGGAAGGAGGCGGATAAAGTCAGGGAGGATATCATAAATAGATTCAGGAAAGAGGCAGAAGCCGAGAAGATGGGAATGGTGATCAGGGCGAGAATGGAGGAGAAGAAGAAGCTCTTGAGTTTGAAGCGAGAGCTTATGAGTGAGGCATTCAAGCAAGCTGAGAAAGAACTCAGCAACCTGGACAGAGAAGAATACCTTAAACTGATGAAGGAGCTTCTCATCCGTGCTGTAGACTCGGAGGATGAGGAGGTTTTGGTCTCTCCTCGAGATGAGGCGTGGATGAGGACTGATTTTATGGATGAGGTGAGAAAAAAGTTGAACGATAGAATTGGAGGAAGCCCTCCCCTTTCGCCAAAGCTTGACGAAGGGGAAAGGGGGTTTATCCTCAAGAAGAAGGGAATCCAGATAAACTACACTTTTTCAGCCCTCTTTGCCTCCTTGAAGGAGAAGTTGGAGATAGAGGTGGCCAGAATGCTCTTCTCCCCCTAAGTTTCTTTTCCTGAGGAAGAGCAGCATTTAAAGGAGAATTTTTTCTCCAACTGTTTTTGTCAGATGAAACTAAATTTTTGATCAGTTAAGGAGAGGCATATGGTCAGAGAGATAGTTGTGCTGCCAGATTTTACTCCTGGATTTGTTGAGGTAGGAGGTAAAATTCCTAAGTTTCAGTATAGAAAATCCTTGCAAGAGGAGCTTAAAGAAAAAAACTTAACCAAGCAGGACTGTGTGGATATGCTAAGGTGTATGCTCCTCATTAGAAATTTCGAGGAGATGATTGTTGAATTAAGGGAGAGAAAAGGAAGATATGGTCCCATAAAATATCTATACATCGGGGCTTCGCATCTTTCCGTTGGTCAGGAGGCGGTTTCCACCGGTGCTATAGGAGCTATCTCGGCAGATGATTATATCACCAGCCATCACCGTGGTCACGGAGATGCTCTGGCCAAGGGATTTTTTGCCCTCAGGCGTATGAGTGAGACCTCGCTGGTTGAGTTTATCAAAGGTGAGGAGGAAATTGCCAGCTACCTGGGGCTTGAGATTGAAGGAAAAACTTGTGAGGAGCTTTTTGAGGAGGCGTTAAGGCTTCACCTTTTCCGGATGATAGCTGAGCTGTTTGGTAAGGAAGCAGGCTATTGCCGGGGAAGAGGAGGGGGAATGCATATAGCTGACTTCAGCAGGGGCCACTTAGGGGCAAACGCTATTGTAGGTGGAAGTCTTGGCATGGCTGTCGGCTCAGGTATTGCTTCCTGGTTCTTTGAGGATAAGAAGGTGACTCTATGCTTTGCTGGAGACGGAGCCTTTAACAATGGCATTGCTCACGAAGCACTAAATATGGCCACCATGGCTCAGTTTACCAATGGATTGATGAGCAAAAGATACGGAATTCCCACCATATTCGCCATCGTCAACAATCAATACGGGATGACCGGCCAGCAAAGGGGTGAGGTTACGGGGATAGAATTTTTAGCAGAAAGAGGCTTTGGCTACAACAGGGAGGGAATGCACGCGGAAGTTGTCAACGGAATGGATGTGCTTGCCGTAAGAGATGCGACGATGAGGGCAGCAAAGCTTGCCAGAGAAGGTCAGGGGCCTGTCCTTCTGGAGTTCTGGTGTTATAGGTTTAAAGGCCATTCCTTGAGCGATAGACTGGAAAGAAAAGAGGATGAGACCTATCGTGCTTTGAGAGAACTCGAGGCCTGGCAGAAGATTGATCCCATAAGAACCTTTTCCGAAAAACTGATTAAGGAAGGCATTATCACGCATGAGGAGTTTGAGAACCTCAAAAAGGAGGCAAGGTCCAGAAATGAGGCTATGGCGGTGAAGGCATCCGAAGCCAGAAGTCCTGATCCGAAGAAAATATATTTTGGTCTTTTCAGTGACACCAGCTCTAAGGAGGTTCCCGAGGAATTCAGAAACTCTCCCGTATTGAAGGAACCTGAGTTCCTCAGGCGAGACCCCGAAAAGGAGATTACCTACCGAGAGGCCATAATTGAGGCCTTGTTCCAGGAGATGAGACGGGACAGAAGAGTTGTCCTGTGGGGCGAGGATATCGCCGACTATGGAGGGGCTTTTGGCGCTACAAAGGGACTTTTGGAATTTTTCGGGAGGACTCGCATTTTCAACACGGCTATTTCCGAGGCAGCAATCGTGGGTAGCGGAATTGGAGCAGCTTTGAGGGGTCTCAGACCAGTGGTGGAGATAATGTACATCGACTTTATCCTGCAGGCTATGGACCAGGTGGGAAATCAGGCGGCGAAGTGGAAGTATATGTCCGGTGGTCAGGCAGTTATACCTTTGACCATAAGAACAACCATTGGAGGTGGCAAGGGATATGCCGGTCAACACTCTCAGAGCCTGGAAGCTATACTGGCACATCTACCGGGCTTGAAGATTGTCGCCCCCTCGAATGCCTACGATGCCAAGGGGATGCTGGCCTCAGCCATCAGGGATGACAATCCTGTCATCTTCATCGAACACCAGAACCTTTACCGGCATCCTCTATCCAGTAGCAAGGTTCCCAGGGAAGAGTATCTTGTTCCTCTGGGAAAGGCCAAGATCATAAGAGAGGCCAGAGGATCTGAAGAGTCTGTCACGGCAGTTGCCTGGTCCTCCACGGTGCCCATAGTTTTAAAAGCTGCTGAGGAGCTCAGCAGAGAAGGTATCGAGACCGAGGTGATTGATCTTCGCAGCCTCTATCCCTTAGATATGGATACCATAATCAGATCCGTTCAGAAAACCAACAAGATGCTGATAGTTCATCAGGCTGTTCAGTGTATGGGCTTTGGAGCAGAGATAGCTGCTCAGGTCCAGGAGAAGGCTTTTGACTATTTGGATGCTCCCATTCTGAGAGTGACAGCTCCCAATACTCCTCCACCTTCTTCTCCGGTCCTGGAGAAGGCATTCTTGCCGGATGAGAAGGATGTCATTGAGGCGGTAAGAAAACTTCTCGGATAACAAAGGAGCAAGCGATGGAGCTGAAAGTTGGATGTATAGGAGAGCTTCTGGTAGAGGTTATGAGGGAAAAAGTAGATGAGCCCCTTGGTAGGCCTGGGACCTTTGTGGGTCCTTTTCCGAGCGGTGCCCCAGGAATTTTTATCGATACCATAGCCAGATTGGGGATTGAGGCGCGTTTCATTGGCACGGTGGGAAAGGATGATTTTGGACAGATGATCATCGACAGGTTGAAAGAAGATGGAGTGGACATATCTCACATAAAAGTTCTGGATGGCTACACTACAGGGGTAGCCTTCGTCACCTATTTTAGTGATGGAAGCAGAAAATTTATCTATCATTTGTCCAGGGCCGCTACCGGACAAATTTATCCTGAGGATGTAGACCCAGCTTATCTTTCCGGATTAAGCTATCTACACATCGTCGGCTCCACGATCTCCATCAACGAGCATTGCAGGCAGTCCTGTGAGAGGGCGGTAAATCTGGCGAAGGATTTAGGGGTGAAGGTAAGCTTTGATCCTAATCTTCGCCCGGAGCTTCTCAGCATTGAGGAGATCAGAAAGATTTGCCAGCCAATTCTTGGCCGTAGCGATATAGTTTTTCCCACCGCTGATGAGGCGATGATGCTCACGGGAAAGAAAAACCTGAAGGAGGCCTGTATGGCGCTCCTGAAGGAAGGTCCTGAGATTGTGGTCGTGAAGGAGGGAAAGAGCGGCTCAAGCGTCTTCACCTTCGAGGAGGAGTTTCACGCTCCCGCCTTCAAGGTGGAAGAGGTGGACCCTACGGGAGCAGGAGATTGCTACTGTGCAGGTTTTGTCGCCGCTATACTTAAGGGAACGAGTTTAAAAGAGGCAGCAAGGTTTGCCAATGCGGTGGGAGCCTTAGCGGTCACCAAGAAAGGACCTATGGAGGGTGCCCCTACATTAAATCAGGTAAATCAGCTGATCAGCTCATCTGGAAGGTGATTTGACTGTCTGCCTGCCCTACACATCCTTGGCCGAGAATTTGAACTGCCAGATAAAAATTTTTATGCAGAAACCTGCGCAGCAGTTGCCTCAGCGCTGGAACTGGGGATGGAAAAACAAAAGCAAGCTTATATATATGCTATTGCTTCTGTATTGCTTTGGTCAACAGTTGCCTCTGCCTTCAAGATCTCATTAAGATACTTAGACTTTCTGCAACTTCTATTTTATGCCTCAATTACTTCGATCCTCATCCTTTTCCTGTCCTTACTGATTCAGAATAAGTTAGAATTGCTTAAGACATATTCAAAAAAGGATTATCTGCGTTCTGTGCTGCTTGGATTTCTTAACCCTTTTCTTTATTATGTTGTTTTGTTTAAAGCTTACTCGTTGCTTCCTGCTCAAGAGGCCCAGCCATTGAATTTTACCTGGCCAATAATGCTTGCCTTATTGTCCATTCCTTTACTTAAACAAAGGATAGGATTCAGGAGCGTTCTCGGGATTCTTATTAGTTTTGCTGGTGTCTTTATAATTTCCACGCAAGGAAACATTTTAAAATTTAGTTTTACCAATCTAAATGGCGCATTATTAGCTGTGGGCAGTGCCCTGATCTGGGCTTTATTTTGGATTTATAATACCAGGGATCAACGTGATGATGTGATCAAGCTGTTTTTGAACTTTGTATTCGGATTTATTTTTATCCTGATTTCGATTCTGCTTTTTTCAAGAATAACGTTCCCTGAAACTACTGGGCTGGCTGGAGCAATTTATGTAGGTTTATTTGAGATGGGAATTACCTTTATTCTCTGGTCAAAGGCCTTAAAACTGTCCAGGACAACTGCCCAGGTTAGTAACCTAATTTATATGTCTCCGTTTCTTTCTTTGGTATTTATTCATTTTATAGTTGGGGAGAGAATACTTCCTTCAACGATAATCGGGTTAATTTTCATTGTGACCGGTATAATTGTGCAGCAATGCAGCGGCCGTCCCATCCGGTATTGTCGGTAGCCGCAACCTGAAGGTTGCGGCTACCTTGCGGTGGTTAAAATGTCTTCGACCATTCCTTTAGGATACTTGAGGGAGGGGAAATCTTCCCCCTCAACGGCCCGATCGGCAAAGCCGACCCTCGCTTTGCTCGGGCAAGTCGGTCCTGCTCCCCCTTCTAAAGGAGGTGGCATTTTAACTCTTCACTCTTCACTCTTCACTCTTCACTCTTCACTCTTCACCCTTCAC
>QMPZ01000069.1 GCA_003648815.1 Candidatus Aerophobota bacterium
GTATGGCTACAAGGGAAAGGATGAATGGGGAAGGTTTTATGACTTTATGGAGGGATATAACAGTGCTGGTGGTTTCATACCAACAAGGATGCCAAATGTATTTCATTATCCCACCCTTCGTCCCTGGATACCAGTAGAAGAGCCAAATCCTGGAGAGTTCATCCTGGAGAGAAACCCTTATTACTACAAGGTGGACACCGAGGGAAACCAACTTCCCTATATCGATAGGCTTCATCGAAGCTACGTCACCGACTTAGAGATGGAAAATATGAAGATATTAAGCGGTGAGACGGACGTTCAGTGTCAGTTTCTGAGGCTCACCGACTACCCTCTTTTCAAAAGAAACGAGGAAAAGGGCGGCTATAAAGTAATGCCCTTAAAGGCCTGGCAAGATCAGATGCTTATGTACATCTTTAATCTCTGTCCTAAGGATCCGGTGATGCGTAAGATCATACAGGATGTCCGCTTCCGAAGGGCTCTTTCTTTAGCTCTGGATCGCGAGGAGATAAAGGAGTCGGTTTTCCTGGGATTTGGCAGGATTGCTCAAATTGCACCCCTTCCCGGAAGTCCCTGCTATGAGGAGGAGTTTGAAAAATCCTACGTTGAATATGATCCGGAAAGGGCCAACAAGCTCCTGGACGAGATGGGATTAAAATGGGATGAAAATCACCAGTATCGCTTAAGGCCAGATGGTAAGAGGCTGACCCTTCCTATAATATATTACGAGGTAACCCCCACGGCTACTCCAGGAGCCGAATTAGCTAAGGAGTACTGGGAGGCCATTGGTATATATGTTCCCTTAAAACAGGTCAACGGACAGTATTACTGGAAACTTTACAATGCGAACGAGACCGTTGCCTCTGTATGGTGGTTAGATGGTGCAAATGTTACCTTTGGTTGGGTCTCGAGGTTCAGTCCTACCACGCCTATGTGGGTCCAGTGGTATAACACCGATGGAAAGCAAGGTATAGAACCTCTACCGGTGGCAAAGAAGGTTTATGAATTATCTGACCTGTACTGGTCAGTACCCTCTGAGGAAGAGAGAATAAAGATAGAGAAGGAGATATGGCGTCTTCAGGCTGAGAACTTATGGGTCATAGGAACAGTAGCTGAGACACCACTTCCCTTTGTGTATTCGAAGAGGTTAGGAAACATCTCCATAGCTGAGAAGAAAAACTATTACACGATTACCGTGCTGGAAGCTGCAGAGCAGTGGTTCTTCAAGAAATAACCCAAAAATAGAGCTAAAAAGCCGGGCTAAAAGGCCCGGCTTTTTTTAAGGAGGAAGCGATGGTCACTGTCCACAACATACAAGAAGCCATTGAAAGACATAATCCCATCTGGAAATATCCTCCAAAACGCTGGGAACAAGGACTGATACTTGGCAACGGTACTATGGGAGTAGTAATATGGGGAGATGGCCTACCTCTTAATTTGACCATAGATAACACCAGCTTTTGGGATAGGACCGGGTGGAAGCCTTCCAATCCCGAAAAATTTAAGTGGGCTAACTTCAAGCAGCTTATTGAGGAAAGTAAAGTAAAGGAAGGAGAAAAAGAATTTCAAAATCCGGGAAATGCGCCAATTTCCACTCGTATCCCTCCGAGTCGTATGGAAATATGGTTTCCCAAAGGAAGCAGATTTTCCAAGATGGAGCTCAACTTATATGATGCTGTTGCTTACGGAAAGTTAGACTGTAAAGAAAATAGTATAAGATTTAGTTCGTTTATCCATTCTAAAGAAGATCTTCTAATTATGGAATTCGAGGGGGACATGCACCCTACCTTTAAATTCAGGATTTTTTCCGACCCTGAAAATACTCCGATAGATTTAGAATCCGTGAACAGGGGAACTTACACCTTTAAAGACTGGATAGAAAGATATCCTCCGCCAGAATACAACAAAGATAAGAATATTGAAATATTCTCTCAGAAGATTCCCGATGGTGGCCAGTTAGCTTATGCATTTACCATGATCTTCAAAGATGGCAAGACAAGGTTATATCTATCTACGGCCTATGACAGAGAAGGTAAAACAGCTTCTGAAAAAGCTTTTGATATCGTAAATCGACATCTTAATCGGCCATTTAAGGAAATACTCAAGGAACACAGCGATCAATGGCATAAATATTATAGCGCCTCATTTATCTCGATACCCGAGACTCGATTAGAGGGACTTTACTGGATAGAAATGTATAAACTGAGGTGCTGTACTCGTCCAGATGCTCCTCCAATTTCCCTGCACGGTCCCTGGAGTCCAGATGGACAGATGCCTCCCTGGGGAGGAGACTACCACCACAACATAAACGTTCAGATGTCCTACTGGCCTATATATGCATCAAATCACCTGGATCTTGGGTACTCTTTATATAACTTCATAAGGAGAGCAAGACCGGCCTTCAGGAAGTTCTGCAAAGAGTTTTTTGAAAGAAGAGGAGAGTTTGTGCCCCATGCTACGGACATAGATGGTAATCCCCGCTATGATTGGGCCTCTGGACAGTTTGAGTTTAACGGAGGCTTATGGCTTGCACATCACCTGTGGCTTCACTGGCTTTATTCACAAGATAAGGAATTTCTAAAAGAGCACTTTTATCCCTTCACGAAAGAGGTCCTGCGTCCTCTCCTCGCTGAGTTACAGGAAGGTAGCGACGGTCACTTTCACCTTCCCTGGAGCTTTTCGCCCGAGTATGGAGGACTTAAGGGCTCTTTCTGGGGACCAGACGCTACCTGCGATTTAGCGCTGATCCGTTGGGGATTGACTGCTCTGTTAGAGGCCTGTGATGAGCTAGGGATTGACGATGAGGAGAAAAAGAACTGGCAAGAAGTTCTCCGACGGCTGACTCCCTACCCTACGTGGAACGTTTGGAGGTGGAAAGTACTTGGGGTAAGAAAAGACTTACCTTTGCAGACCAGTCACAGACATCATTCGCATCTTCTGCCCATTCATCCCTTGCACCTTCTCACCATAGATGGAAGCGAAGAGGAGAAAAAACTCATTGAGAACTCCGTAAGACAGCTAATATTCATGGGACATGGGGAGTGGGTGGGATTTTCCTTTTCCTGGGCTGCTTCAATATTTGCCTGTGCAGGCTACCCAGAGCTTGCAAGAACGATGCTCCTGGACTACCTGGATAGGATGATCACCGAGAATACCTTTATGATGCAGGGTCCGCAACAAGGATGTGATATGTCGGTCCACGGAACCTACGCTTTAACCTTAGAAGCCGGTTTTGGCGCTGCCAACGCCTTGTTAGAGATGCTAATGCAGAGTTACAAGAACATAATACAGCTGTTTCCCGGAATACCGGAATGCTGGGAAGATACGGTATTTCACAACCTTAGAGCGGAGGGAGCTTACCTGGTGTCCGCGATCCGTAAAGGTGGAAGGTGCAGGCTGGCAAGAGTATTTTCTGAAAAGGGAGGAAAGGTAAAGGTTCGAGGAAATTTCGGAACTGACAAAGTCCTCCTATTTTCCCCTGAAGGAAAATGCCTGGCTGAAAGTAAGGCAAGGGAGGTAGAACTGAAGTTAAAGAAAGATGAGGAGATATTTATCCTCCCTGAAGGCTCCAGTTTACCCACTAAAGTTCAAATAAAGGAACTTAAGGGGAAAGAGCATGAATATCATTTCTTTGGGGTTAAGAGTAAAGTTAGCTCATTTCCCCGCCTATGAGCCTGGAAGGCCAGAAGACTTTAAAGGAGGAAGTTCTAATGAGAGATATCTCTAAGGTTGTCCAGCAACATAGCTTAATCCGGGAAGGAGCAAATCCGGATTTCTTTGAAGGAATGCTTCTGGGAAATGGTGATATTGGCCTATGTGTAACTGTCAGACCAGATGGGATAGTGCTCCATCTGGGCAAGAACGATGTATGGGACATTCGTGTAAGTGAAGAGCACATGAAGCACTTGCTCCCCTTCAAGGAAGTTATAAGACTGATTCGCCGGGCCAGTGAACGAATGAAAGCCAGAGGTCTGGATAAAAAAAGTCGCTTTTTCACTTTAAGGGACAAAGAATACGAGGATTATATTCAAAAGGTAAGGTCCAGTTATGCCAAACCCTGGCCACATCCCTGGCCCTGCGGCCGGGTTATTGTAAGATGGGATCCAAGAAAGGTTGCGGTAAAAGAACAAAAGTTGGATATCTATACAGGATTGCTAAGAGTTTCCTTGGAGGTGGAAGGACATGACTGCAAGCTACATTGTTTCGTCCACCGCGATGACAACCAAATATGGCTGTGGGGAGAGGGCAATCATCTCAATCAGTCATTGACGTCGGTCTGTTACAGGCCCTTTCTCTCTCCAGAGACATATATGCCAGAGCCGGAGATGTGGAAAGAAGTTGAGACCCATCCCTCAGAAACATATACTCTTTTTGGAATAAAACAGCGGCTGCCAGCGACTCCCCCAGAGCTATCAAAAGATAAAAAGTCAGCCGAAAAAAGTCCTCATGACCGGGAATTTGCCTTAGCTATTGCCGTGCCGGGCGCTCTATCCCAAAAAGAAAAGTTGCCGGGCCTGGAGTTTACGCTAAATTCCCAAAAAAAGCTGCCATTTAAACTATGTATCACTCTTTTCAGTTCCTTAGAAGCCTCTGATACCAAACAGGAGGTAGTTCAAAAAATAAAATCTACTTACTCCAAAAATCCTGAGAAGCTCCATGAGAAATCAAAAGATTCCTGGAGAAAGTTCTGGTCCAGAAGTTTTATCGAATTAGACGATAAGGAATTGGAGACAGTCTGGTATCGCAATCAATATTGGTTAGCCTGTTGTCTGAAACCGGGAAAGGTAGCACCTGGATTATTTGGAAACTGGTTTTCAATCGGCAAAATCGGAACAGCCTGGCACGGTGACTATCACTTAGATTACAACGAGCAGCAAATTTACTGGGGTGTATTTTCCAGTAATCATGTCGAACAACACGAACCCTATGTGGATTTATGCTGGAACCTGTTTGAGATGGCAAAAAAGTTCTGTAAAGAACATTTTAACCTGCCGGGGGCCTATTATCCAATCTCCGCCTATCCGGTACCCAGCAAGGTAGTCCCATATCCGGTACCGCCATGGGGATACTGCATCTGTATCACTGCCTGGACGCTCCAGAGTCTCTGGTGGCATTATCTTTATACCCAGGACATCCACTTTCTAAAAAATAAGGCCTACCCCCTGCTTCGTGAAGGAGCTCGTTTTTACGCCGCTTATCTGACAAAAGAGTCCGATGGGTATTATCATGTCTTTCCCACAGTTTCCCCTGAGATGTACGGGTTTACCGTGGATTTTCGATATAACAAGGACTGCATTATGGACCTGGCCTTAATTAAGTTCTTAATGAAAGCGGCAGTTAAAGCTTCTGAGTTATTGGACTGCGATGCAGAGGAGCGAAAGAAATGGATAGATATCCAGGAGCACTTAGCTCCCTATCCAACAGGAGAAGATGCTGAAGGAAAGATATGGATAGATGTAGCAAATGGTCCTGTTAATCCCGTGTATAACATTCCGGTAACCCTTGCCCCGGTTTTCCCTGGAGAAGAGATTGGCCTCCATTCCTCCTCTGAAGAACTTGAGCTGGCCCGACGTACAGCTAAACTAATACGCACCGAAGGAGGAAATGACTTAGTTTACCTTCCTCTCATCTTATCCAGGTTGGGCATCTTGGATTTTCAAGTTTTTAAAAGGGAAATCCGCTATTGTCAAATTCCCAACGGTACATGCACGGACCGGGTACGTCAGGTAGGTGGACGCTACAGCGATGACACGGACTTTGACTTTATGTCACGGATGGGAATCTGGGTGGAAAACTTCGCCCTGCCTGCAGTAATTAACGAGTGCCTGATGCAAAGTTATACCGGAATCATACGCCTTTTCCCGAACGTAAAAGGACTCAGGCACGCGCTCTTTAACGACTTGCGAGCAGTAGGGGCATTTCTGGTGAGTGCAGAATGGAGGGACGGGGAAATCTTATCCCCGGTGATAATTAAAAGCTTGGCCGGCTCTCGTTGTCGTATAGTAAGACCGTGGAATAAAGAGCTACGCATTAAGGATATGAGAACATCAGAGTATATATCCTTTGAGATTAAGGATGAGATCATAATCTTTGATACTCAAGCCGGTGGTGAATATGCTCTGGAAGGCATATCGTAAAGGTAAGTAAAAGACGGCATTTTAAAGAACAGAAAAGGAGAGGCAGGAATGGGATGGAAGCCAAAACTAACACCGGGACTCTACAATCTCGATGAGTACGAGAAGATTGCAGGAGTGACAATAAAGGTGTTTCACGAAGCTCCCATGTTAGGAGAAAGAGTAGCTGCTGGTAGGCTTCCTCCCGTAGAAGAGAGATTACCGGAAAACCCACTGGTAATGGAGCCCTGGGAAAAGATAGGAAAGTACGGAGGAACCCTTAGATATTGTGAGTTCGCCTTGGAATATGACCATTATCTCAGACATATTAACGACGCTCAGCTCCTCGAGTTGGCTCCTTCCCCCTCACATCACAGATACAACTTCGTAGGCAGCAAGGTTTTGCCGGGAATTTTTGAGTTCTGGCAGGCCAGTGAAGACGCCAGAACTTTCACCTTTCGCATAAGGAAAGGCTTGAAATGGTCCGATGGTGTTCCCGTTACCACTGAGGATGTGCGTTACACCATCGAAGATGTCGCCTTAAACGAGGAGATTACCTCTTCCCTTCCCCTTTTACAGGAAAACCATCCCAAATGGGTAAGATGGGGTGGCAGGCCGGTAAAGCTTGAGATTGTGGATGATTGTACTTTCCGGTTGAAGTTCGCAAAATCCTATGGGCTCTTCGTCTCTCAACTGGTCAATTGGCGGTGGGCAAGTTTGATCCGACCGAGTCATTACCTCAAGCAGTTCCATAAAAAGTACACTTCCTGGGAGAAGCTGCTGCCTTTGATGAAGGAGAGAGGATATAAAAGAAAAGAAGAATGGGGGAAATTTTATAACTCCCTGGAACCGCCCACCTGGGATGCTGGTCCCTTTGTACCAACAGCTTACCCGAACGTCTTTGATTATCCGAGCCTTGATCCCTGGATACACATAAGTCAACCAAAGCCTGGAGAGTTCATCCTCGAGAGAAACCCCTATTTTTATAAGATAGACCCCGAGGGAAGCCAGCTTCCCTATATAGATAAAATCCACAGAATCTTCGTCCATAACTTAAAAGAAGAGAACAGAAAAATATTAACCGGTAAGACAGACATTCAATGTCAAAAGCTAAGACTTAGTGACTGTCCCCTCTTTATGAAAAACAGGAAAAAAGGTGGCTATAAGGTAATGCTCTTAAAAGCCTGGCAAGATCAAATGCTCATGTTCTGGCTTAACCTCTGTCCCAATGACCCTGTGCTGCGCAAGATTGTCCAGGACGTCAGATTTCGCCAGGCCATGTCCTTGGCCTTGAACCGCGAGGAGATAAAGGAGTCAATCTTCTTAGGATTTGGCAGACCCGCCCAAATTGCCCCAGTTCCTGGAAGCGCATATTATGAGGAGGAGTTTGAGAAAGCCTACGCCCAGTATGATCCAGACAGGGCAAACAGACTTCTGGACGAGATGGGATTAAGATGGGATGAAAATCATCAGTATCGCTTAAGGCCGGACGGTAAAAGGCTGACCCTTCCCCTATTGCATTACGATCTTACTCCACCAGCCAGCCCTGGAGCAGAGCTTGCCTCAAAGTATTGGAAAGCCATCGGTATAGATGTTCCCGTAAAGAAGGTTGATGTGCGATGCTTTATGGAACTTCAAGAAGCTAACCAAGTGGTTCTTTCTGTTTGGTGGTTAGATGGGGCAAACATTACCGATCCATTCTGGTATCAGGGGTTTCATGATACGACTCCCAAATGGTGGCAGTGGTATATAACAGATGGAAAAAGGGGGACAGAGCCCATTCCAGCAGCAAAGAGGGTTTATGAGCTGCGCGATATCATATTCTCAACTCCTTCTGAGGAGGAGAGGATAAAAGCTGGCAAGGAGCTTTTCCGCCTTCAGGCTGAAAACCTATGGGTCATAGGTACCGTAGCTCAGACTCCCACCCCCTTTGTTTACTCAAAGAGGTTGGGAAA
>QMPZ01000070.1 GCA_003648815.1 Candidatus Aerophobota bacterium
TGACCGATCCGCAAGGTAATAGAACACTCTGCTGGAAATGTCAAGAATAGACTACATACCAATAACCCAATAAAGAAAAGAGTAAAAGCCATTCGTTTTCTTAAAAACATCTATCCTCCTCCTCGTATAATATGTTTAGTTAGGATATTAGGTATATGGTTAGTTTATACCTAATATCTCTCTGTACCCTCTGCTCTTTGACAATTTGACTTTGGGACCGAAACTTCCTATTTTTATCCTTAGGAGTTTCGGGATAAGAAGAGGGAAAATGCACTCCCTCCTTGCGGTCTGACCGCTATCGAAAGAGAGCATTCCTGGGTCTATTTGCTGAAGATGCTAACACACACGCTGCAGTAGCCCTTTCTTCTCCACAACACACTGGAGTGGTGCACTCAGAAGGAAGTGGTCAACTGCTCATAATTGACCGAGGATGCATGGCAAATAGCAGCAGGAAGTATCGGTCCCAATCTTAAACTCTCAAAGGTGGTGATAAGCCTGTAAAGACCTTAAATGTTGGAGTTGACATTAGTCTGAAAGAAGCGGTCATCTCCTTTCTCACCTGGGAGGGAAAATATCTTGGGGAAAGTTTTAAAGTGCCCAATAACCTCCCAGGAGCAGGTGAGCTGGAGAACAGGCTTTTAGCTGTTCTCTCTACTCAGCTCTTTGAACATGTCCGCTTTGGTATGGAGGCTACTCAGAACTACGGGTTTCACCTGGCAGAGTACCTTCCCAGCTCAGATAGGCTTTCAGCTCGGAGGCCTCTCGTCTACCTAATCAACGCAAAGTACATAAAGGATTTCAAGAAGGCATTTCCCGAGAGAGACAAAACGGATCTTATCGATAGCCAGTTCATCGCTGAGTACCTTCGCTTTGGGAAACTTCCCCATCCCTTTGAGGCAAACAACCGCTATCTTCCTTTGCAAAGGCTTGTTCGCTATCGTTACCATCTGGTGAAGAATACCGAAAGGGAGACCAACTTCTTCTTAGCTAATCTCTTTCTCAAGTTTCCTGGTTGGGTCCAGAGAAGACCTATTTATGGATGTTCTAAGTGAATTCTACTCCCTGGATGAAATTGTCCAGATGCCCCTGCAGGAACTTGCTCTTTTTGTAGCAAAAGCAGGAAATAACCGCTCCCCCAATCCAGAGAAAATCGCAGAAGAGATTAAAAAGGCAGCACGTGAATCCTACCGTTTAAGAGCTGATTTAGCTGATTCAGTCCAATTTATCCTGGAGAGCATCATGATCAACATCAGAGGCCTAAAATCTTCTCTAAAAGAAGTCAACAGGGCGATAGAAAAAGAGATGAAGGGTTTCTCTAACCCACTTCTATCCGTCAAGGGAATTGGTCCAGTTTACGCTGCAGGAATTTTTGCCTGCATAGGGAACATCAAAAGATTTTCAACTCATGATCAGGTAGCCAAACTCGCTGGTCTTGTCTGGAAGAGGAACCAAAGCGGAAAGTTTGAGGCAGAGGAAAAACGCCTCATCCACCAAGCTGACCGCTACCTAAGGTACTATCTGGTAGAGGCAGCAACATCGCTCTCGAGTGCACAACGAGGAGTACCGCAGGTACTACCAGAAAAAGTACTGGGAGGTCAACAAGCGTCAGCCCAAAAAGCCCTTGTGCTCACGGTCAGAAAGCTGGTAAGGCTGGTCTTTGCCCTGCTCTCAAAGAGCCAGTTATACGAGCCAACTCGTGCGTTCCAGTGTGCACAGCCGTCTTTAACTTTATCTTGTAAATCAAAGAGCAGAAGGTAAATTTTTCTGAGCCAAAGATCTTTTTTAAACAGAACTTTGACTTTCTGGAGTGGTATGGTTTGCCTCACTTGACATCATACCACACGTGTCGTATGCTATTGTGGGCTTATTCCCACCTCTTACTCATCAGGAACCTTTACTTCCACCAGGAACAGAATGACTAAAAGAGGCCAAACTTCCTTAACCTGGGTTTTCTACCAGATAGCTCTAACCAGTTTGATGTGCAATCCGGCATTGAGAGAGTACTACCTCAAAAAGCTCTCTCAGGGAAAATCAAAGAAGGTTGCGCTTGTAGCTTGTGCCAGAAAGCTTGTCCGAAATGTTAAAGAGCAATCAAGCTTACGATGATACCTTTAAATCAAAGAGCAGTTAATTAAAGTTTCAAGGTGCTTTGCCAATTCTTTGTCAATTTTGCCTCTTGACAACATTATAGCAGTCTCCCGGCCTTATCCCTTTCTTTATATTCCTGCATAAAAGGAGGCTTATTTACCTTATAACTTCTTCCTCCAATCTAAATTTGTTCCTTTTATTTAATAACCTTATAAACTGCAATTCGATCGTCTCTTCCACAGATATAGGACTACTATACCTTAAAATTTTTATTAAGATTAAGAATCCACTCTAAGCCCATTTTTTGCAATGTTTGCTTCGTAGGTAAACCTGTCTTTTTATCCCAATTATGTAACTCATAATATTCATCAAGCATCTTATCCCACTTCTCTCTCTCTAAATATTCTCCTTTGAATGGTCCGGATTTTATTGGTTCCTCCATAAGTCTCTTAGGAGGATAATCATCTTTACGAGTAAAACCAGCATGATAAACGTTAAACATTTTTTCAACGGTATGAATTCGCTCTCCAATCATCATAAGTTCCTCACCTGTCACTTCTAAACCTGTAGCTGCTGAGAATAACTCTGCATAATCCGCCGGACCAAGCAAATCTGGTGATATCCAATTACTTGTGAAAAAGCAAACCCCCAAGGCATCCATCATTGCATGTAGTCTTTCATAATATACCACTATCGTGGCCTTTCCTTTGTAAGTTGTAGGATCTCCAGCCGTTGGAACCCCCCACAATTTTTTGCTAATTTCTTGAGAAATTCTTCGAGATTCTGTTAAGGGAGCTCCTCTAGTATGCGCTCCTCCTCTTGCAGAAACCACATTACCCAATGCCCATCCCTTAAGGACCCTTATAGCTTCTCTCAGATCCTGCCCCTTCACATTGATACTGTATTTCTCAGAACCTCTGCCGATCATCTCAGAAGCTCTTTTAGAGCCTTCTGCAAGAATATTACCAAAACCTTCTCTATACGCTATTTTTTTAAGAAGCTTTATAATTACTTTATAATCTCCCCATTTAAGCTCAAGCCCTTCCGTATCTTTATCGGTAATAATCTTTCTTTGATAACATTCAAAGGCCCATGCAATCGCACAGGATGCACCATCTATATCCATACCGTATTGAGAACACAATGATTGTATCTTTATAATCGCAGGAGCATAGTCTATATCAAATGTAGTAGCAAAATCCCATATACAGTTTGTTTCAAGCTTTTTAGAGTATACACCAGCATACGGACCAGATTTAACTCTATAAGAGTGGGCACAGCCAATCGGACAACCAAACTCATAATCCCCCTCTTTATATGTATTACAAAAAACTTCATAGGATATTTTCTCCATCTTTTTAGGATCCATATATCCATCCTGGAAATTTTTAACAGGAGAAGATGAGCATTCATTCCAACGAAACATAGACACAAGAGTTCCATACTTTCTAAGGAGTGTAGTATTTTCGGATTTTTTAATCTTTTCCGAAAGTTTGCGGGTAATTTGAATAAATCTTTTATATTCTGCCACCTCTATTGAATTTCTTCCCTTAACTACAACGGCTTTCAAATTTTTAGAACCCATTATAGCACCTAAACCACATTTTCCAGCGGCTCTTGATGGATTAACTATAATACAAGCAAATCTCACGAGATTCTCACCCGCTGGTCCGATACTAAGTATCTGAATATCTTTATCCCCTATCTCTTCTCTTATCATATTTTCCGTTTCCCATGTGGTATTTCCCCATAAATGCGAAGCATCTTTTATTTCTACTTGATTATTATTTATCCACAAATAAACGGGTTTTTCTGCTTTTCCCTCAACTATTAAATGGTCATATCCTGCAAACTTAAGTTCAGCAGCAAAACGCCCACAACAATTAGATGAGCCAATTCCACCCGTGAATACATTCTTTGAATCAATGCTAAGTCGGTTTGCACCAGGTGCACCAGTACCAACTAAGGTTCCGACACCGAATGCTAACTTATTGGCGGGATCGAAGGGGGATATTTCTGGTCTTAATTCTTTTAAAAGTATTCCTTGATTTATTCCTCTTCCCCCTAAAAATTCTTCAGTATATTTTACAGTTTGTTCAGTAGAAATTTCCTGGGTCGTCAGATTAATTCGTAATATCTTTCCACCCAATGAATATTTATTTACCATCTTAAATCCTTTCCTCAATAGTGGAGTTAAGGAAAAAACAATTCTTATAATAAACGCAAGTGAGCATCTAAGAAAGCAGCTAAAAGGTTGTGTGCTGCCTCTATGACATTAAATATCTCCTATAAAGTGGAGATTGACATCCTCCGTGGAACGACCTGATCCAGACTACCTGTGCAATCTCTCAATCTGAGAGCATTAAGCTCCTCCTTGTCAGTTTATATTTTCAATATCTCCTTTACTTTATCTACTGCAGAGACAGCATCGGGAGCATAACCATCAGCTCCTATCTCATCGGCATAGTCTTGAGTGACAGGAGCACCTCCGACCATTATCTTTACTTTTCCCCTAAGCCCTGTCTTCTCCATTGCTTTGATAACATCTTTCATATGAATCATAGTAGTGGTAAGGAGAGCGGACATACCCACCAATTGAGCATTATTCTCCTTAACGGTTTCTACAAACTTTTCTGAAGAGACATCTGTCCCTAAGTCTATTACCTCGAAACCTGCACCTTCTAACATCATCCCCACTAAATTTTTACCAATGTCATGAAGATCTCCCTGTACTGTCCCTAAAACTACCTTGCCTGAACTTCTGACTTTTTTATCAGTTAAAATGGGCCTTAAAACTTCCATCCCCGCCTTCATTGCCCTAGCAGCAACGAGCATCTCGGGGATATAAAACTCATTTTTCTTATATTTTTCCCCTACTATATCCATTCCTGCGATAAGAGCCTCATTTAAAATTTTTCCCACGCTCTGTCCTTCATCAAGAGCCTTTTGAGTTAGTTCTTTTACTTTGTCGACTTTTCCGTTAACGACGTTTTCTTTGACTTCCTTTAAATCTACCATTCTTTCCTCCTGAAAATTTTATTCAATTTTCATTCGTTCCCTACTTTTTCTTGAAAAAATCAATCTCTAATTTTGTTTTTCTTAAAATTTTAGGCTGCGTATCCCGTTAGTGTTGGTTTTTCTGAGAAAATTTGATCCAGTTTATACCAGTTGTGTTAACACCTGCTAACTCAAGAGGAGACTTTCCGTTATGTCCTTTAATACGACTACAGGTGAACTTGTGAAAACGATAATTCATGATAACCATCTTTATAGAGTTCCAGGCTGTTTTGGGATAAGTAAAGCCACGGCAGTCATTGATTTTGTGTTTGAGTTTACCAATGATTGCTTGCTTCAATGAGATTGTTAGTTCTTGGAAGCTGGGGGCAATTAAAGTGTGTCCAGATAAAACCCATTTTTAACTCAAAGTTCAATACCTCAGCCTCCAACCTTCTTTGATAAAAAAATGTACGCATTGCATTATATTCTTTAAAAAGATGCCTAGGATGCTTAGTGTTTCTTGCATAAAGCATCTTGTGGGTAATATCCAAAAAGGGTTTAATCCCTTCTGTTGGTCCTTGAAATTGATACTTTAGCCGGTAAACATGGTAGCTATGAAGGTGTCTAACACAAAGCTGAATTGGAACTTTTGGAAATACTTCTCCACAAGCTCTGCGAAGTCCCAAATCCCCATCGATAACCACTCCTCTTGCAGGATAATGGATTCTATCTCTTAATCCTTTAAGAACCATCTTCCAGTTTTCGTAATCCTCGGTTTTGCAAAGGACAGCATGGGGGGATACCCTGACTTTCAACATCAGCTGTAAGGAGAAATTGGTATTTTTCTCCTTGAATAGATATAGTTGTTCCATCAGCAAGAAAATAACCAGTGTACTGAGGAGAAAGTTCTCTTGCTACCTCCTCAAAGGATTTGCAGTTGTCACTAAACTTATTGATCCATAGGAACAGCTGGTATGGTCTCACATGAAGTTGTCTACTTACAGCTCTGTAAGAAGCTTCTGCATTGAAGTAGAGATTTACAGCTTTGAAGATTAGAGATGGTTCGTATCGTTTATGAGAAAGAACAAATTAATTTACCAACCCTAACGGGATACGCAGCTAAAAATTTAAAGAATAAACTATGTCTTTTCTTTTCTCTATTCTTTTCCGAACCTCTAAAGGAATGGCAAGAGGTTTATGTTTAGCTAAAATATCCTTAGCCATCTCTTTTGCTCTCTCCTTCGCATCCTTACCCCCTTCCGCGAGCCATTTTTCTCGGTGAGACCTATCACTAACTTTAGGAAAGAAGAATTCTGACCTCATATAAGATACCGTATGCTCCTCAGTTAAGAAATTCCCTCCTGGCCCAACTTTATCTATTACATCAAGAGCTAATGTATCTTCATTTACCTCTATTCCTCTTAGAGCTCTCATCACCATACCTATAATCTCATTATCTATCACATATTGCTCGTAAGCCACAGTAAGAGCAGATTCAAGATATCCAGCTGCATCATGGATATAGTTTGCACCAGCCAGTGCTACTGGCAAAAGATTTAAAGCTCTCTCATACCCTGACTGGATGTCTGGAATCTTAGAGTCTGTCATCCCTCCTGTGCCATAAAAAGGAAGCCGCCAGTATTGAGCAAGCTGAGCAGCACCGGCATTTAAAAGCCCCATCTCTACAGCTCCTGAGGTATAAGCCATAGTACGAACATCAGCTATCGTTCCCACATAACCACAAATAACAGGCGTCCCTGGATTAACCAACTGAGCTAAGGTTACTCCAGCCAGGGTCTCTGCTCCGTAAAGGACTAAATTACCAGCTAAAGTAACAGGTGCAGTAGTCCCACATTGGGGCTCCGTAGGAACAGCCACAGGTATTCCCTTTTTAACGATATCAATCAATATTTCTCCATAAGTAGCATCTATCTTCAAAGGGCTCATGGCACAAATTGTGAAAGAGATAATAGGCTTTTCCCGTAAAGCTTCCTCCCCTCCCGCTATCTCTTCTGCTATTTTGATAACTTCTAAAGCTCCTTCTCTGGTATAGGGTCCTCCCATTATATGTTTGGTAGTATTACTCAAAGCAGCATAGTATCTATTAACGTCTACTTTTTCTCTGGGTAAGTCGTTGGGATAAACGGTTAAATGATAAAATTGGATATTCTCTAAAGCATCTACAAGACGAGCAATTTCTCCTACATCTTTCAGAGTAGAAGGCCTTTTCTCACCAGTATCTAAGTCAAGGACACTGAGCGCTGTTCCTGCTGTACCCATATATACTCTCTTGTCCTCTAAAATAAGATTATGTTTTTCTTCTCTTCCACAAAGGACAACTTTAGAAGGTGCTTTATCTATGGCATCTTCTACCATGCTTCTGGGAATCTTCACTCTTCTCTTATCAAAATCTATTTTTGCTCCCTTCTCTTTAAAGATTTCCAGAGCTTTCTTGCTATTTACCTCCATTCCTGTCTTCTCCAAAGTTCTTAGAGAAGCATTGTGAATCATCTCAACCTCTTTGTCAGAAAGCACCTTGTACTTTCCTCCTACCAAACTTTTCCTTTCCATCTACGGTTCCTCCTTCTGCTTTAATCCAATTGATCCTGAATTAACTTATAATTATATACTCATTTTTTTAAGCTTAAGACTCCTGTACCCAACCCTTGATTACGTGTTTAGCTCCTACATATAAATTCGGAATTCCGCATTCGGAATTCAGTTTAAAATTATATTTATTTTCTTAAAAATGTCAACCCCCATCTCCTCTTGCCATCCCCCAGTTTTTAAACCAAAACCGCAGGAAAACAAAAAATATAAGCATATTTAAGGTAAAAGGTGATAAGAACACACAAAAAATGGGAAGAAATTATGACTTGAACTCCTAACAA
>QMPZ01000071.1 GCA_003648815.1 Candidatus Aerophobota bacterium
GACATGCTCCTGCATTATCCAGAAATCATCCCCGAATTGCCAAAGGACATAGTAGTTATGAACTGGCATTACGGCAGCAAAAGGCTCGAGAACGAGGATTACTACCGTCCCTTTATAGAGGCATTTCAGAAGGCGGCCCTAAATCAGTTTGCCTGTACAGGGACGAGCAGCTGGCTTCGCCTTTTCCCCGACCTGAGGATAGCTAACAGGAACATAAGATGCTTCATCTCAGAGGCTCATAGATACGGAGTAAAGGGGATATTGAATACCAATTGGGGAGATGATGGAAATTACAATCTTTTAGGATACAGCTGGTATGGATTTTGCTTTTCTGCCGAGGCCAGCTGGAGCCCGGAGAAACTGGATGAGCGCACCTTTGACGAGAGATTCTGCCGTCAGTTCTTCGGGCAAGATACAGAGGAGCTTTCTCAGGTGTTCTGGCTGCTCAGTCAAGTAAACTATGTAGTTGACATAGATCTTCCTGAGAAGTATCCCTCCTGGGCTTTTCTCCTTTTCTGGGATGACCCCTTCCAGGGAAAATACAGCACGAAGGTCCGGGAACCTTCGGAGACGGGAAGACGGCTCATGCAGATCTCCAGCTCCGCTCTTAAGATTATCTTTCGGGCTGAGAAAAGAGTGAGCAAAAACAAAAAGTGGCTGGATGACTTATCCTTTGCCGCTCGCCAGATTGGCCACTTAGGGGAAAGACTCCTCTTGATAGAGGAGGTTAAAAGAAGCTACCGTCGGGCATATTTAAACCTTGAGGACGAAAAGGTAGTTACAGGCTCCCTTGATGAAGCCATTACATCCTTAAGGAGGTTGAAAAAGAGCCTAATTGAATTAAAAGATGAATACCAGAGGCTATGGCTGAGGGAGAACAGAAAGCCCGGCCTGGAGTATAACTTGAAAAGATATGAGAAGTTGCTCAAGTGCTACGATGAGAAAATCCTTGAGCTTGAGGAGATCAAGAAAGCTTACATGGAACCGGGCGGCTCGTTGCCAAAAAGGGAGTGGGCAGGGATTAACGACCGAAAATGAAAGCCCGGGTCTCTAATTTTAAGTTAGGAGCAGGCTATGAACGTTAAAAATTTAGGTTCTGGTGGGGATAAAGTGAGGATTGAGGAGATGCGGCCAAGGGAACTTAGAAGGGCAATAGGGAAGCATCCCCTCTGTTATGTCCCCATGGGACTGATCGAATGGCACGGAAATCATAATCCTCTGGGTACAGATATGACAAGGGCACACTACATCTGTGTTCAAGCGGCTGAAAAGAGTGGAGGAGTAGTTCTTCCTGCCCAGTACATAGGGGGACCGGGATACTCCGCCTATGAGGGGACGATAACCTATCGACCGAAACTGGTGGAGGAGTTTTTGGTGCAGACCATGCAGAATCTCGAAAAGATGGGTTTTAAGATAGTTATAATATTTATGAGTCATTGTGGGCCTGCTCAGGACCAGGCCTTTGAGCAGGCTGTGCATCGATTTACCAGCTCATCCAAGCTGAAGGTAGCTCTGGTCAAATATCAAGATCTTTTTGATCAGGATAGATCAGGGCATGGAGGAAGTGGGGAGACCTCCATTAACATGGCCATGGGAATGGATGTCTCCTTGGAGGAATTTGAGCCGACAAGGCCCGACATATTGATGTATGAGGTTCCCAGGCGGGATGATGCCTGGGATTTTGAGTATCCCTTCGAGTGGCACTGGAAGGAGGATGTAGCAAAAAACAGCAGTCTTGAGGCGGGAAGAAAACTTATCCTTAAGGCAACGGAGAAGCTGGCAAAATTAGCCAGACAAATGGAATCAGATTTATAAAAAACATAAAGGAGGTTAAAGATGACACAGGTAACTTTTACCAACGTGGACAGGGACAACGACGGGAAGATAGACCATTTCCTGGCGGAGCTCACCTACGAGGGAATGTCCGGATCAGGGACCATCGGCGAAATCGCCATTTCCTTAGATGGAGAGGACGTTTCTCTGGACAAGGTCAGGATGAAGATTGGGGAAGGGGATTTTCAGCCGGTAAGGCCAGGTATGTTTGTCTCCGGCAGTTACGGAGACAAGATTGTCCTGGAGATCGCCAAGGAAGGAGGTTTGAGCAAGGGTAAGCATTCACTGAGGTTTATGGGCAGTGTCAGCGGATATCCTTTAAACTTTGTGCTCGAGGGAACTGTCTAAGCTTCTCTTTTAAACTTCAGTTTCCAATGAAACACAGGGAAAGGAGCTCAAAATGTATGTCTCCATTCGAGATGCAATTTTGGCGGAATTGAGCAAGAGCATGGAACAGGAGAAAGACCTCATCTCCTCCTTGAAGTTTTTAAACCTTAAGGCGGTGGAGATGGAATTTTCCAATGATGGAAGCGTATATCTTCTCTCCGGAAGAGGAAAGCACGATAAAGTTAACCTATTTAACCCCTCGGAAAGGGACCTGTTAGGGGAACAACTCGATAAAAATGAGGTCAAGATATCAGCATTTTTGATGCACAACGACTTCAGCAATCCCAACAAAGATGAGGAAGTGGACCGGATTTTGAAGTGCATAGAGGCGGTAAGGCCACTTGGAGTGAAAGTCATACGATTGGATCCGGCAATGCCCAAAAAAGGTCTACCTGTAAAAGAGGCAGCGGAAAATGCCATAAGGATATTGGAAAAAGTTTTATCTAAGCTGCCTCGCGATGAAAGCGTATTCCTCGGGATGGAAAACCATGGCGAGTACAGCAACAACCCTGAGTTTCTCCGCATCGTGTTTTCCACATTGAACGATCCTCGCATAGGGATTACCCTCGATTCCGGAAATTTCTACTGGTATGGTCTACCCTTGAGCAAGGTCTACGAGTTATTTTCTGAATTTGCTCCCCATACCAAACACACGCACATAAAAAATATAAAATATCCTGTGGAGCTGCGTGAAGGACAGAGGGAAATGGGCTACGAGTACGCAAGATACGTGTCTCCGATTTATGAGGGAGACATAGATCACCGAAAACTGGTAGAATCCTTAAGGAAAGCCGGCTACGAGGAAGATTTATGTATTGAGGACGAATCCCTGGGCAAATTTTCGCCAAAGGATTGGCCAAAGATACTGAAGAAAGATGCCGAGTTTTTGAAGGAACTCCTGAAAGAAAGCGGTTAAAATTGAAAAGGTGGATGGCAAAATTATCTATTGAGGGTGGAAAGCTTTAAGAGAAGAAAAAATCTTTTGGAGGCCTTTGGCAGCAGCAAATGGTGGCACGAAAAGAAGGCAAAGAAGCTCGAGGAAAATTAGCCGCCTTTTAGGATGTTAGATACGCGGCTGCCACCAATGGAAAGCAGTGCTGGAGGCCTCCTCAATAGGGTAATGCTTTCTTGAATACCACTTTAAGTTAAAAGAAGATCTCCGGACGGCAAAAGTTTAAAACTTACAGTAAAATGAGAAGACCGAACTTGTTTATTCTGTCCCTCTCGGTCTTTTTAATTTTTACAGGAACAGGAGCTATCCAGCCTTATATCACTCCTTATTTGAAGGATAACCTTCTTTTATCCAGCATTAAAAGCTCCCTTGTCTTGACCGGTGTTTACCTTGCTATGAGCATAACCAGAATATGGACTGGCCACATAGTTCACCGTATAGGACTTTATCTGACCACATTTATAGGAGCTTTAACTTATGTTGCCTTTCCTTTCATACTTTCCTCTACAAATCTTTTTCCTCTCTTGCTTTTGGATGCAATGCTCTGGGGGATGGGTGCGGCCATGTTCTGGACAGGCATTGACAGCCGGACCCTGAACATATCCTCTTCAGCAAGATACGGAAGATCTACAGGAACTGTTCGTCTTTCCACTCAGATAGGGCTGCTCATAGGGTTTTTCACTCTGGGATATATACTCTCAAATTACGGATATCGTGCCTTTTTTCGTTTTACCATTACGGTAGCTTCCCTGGGAGCAATGGCCACTCTCCTTGTCAGTAGAGAAAAACGCCTGCTCTATCCAAAATTACAACTAAAAGAAGTTTTTGCCTCTATGGTATGCAGAAAAGCATGGTTGATCTCACTCTTTCTCTTTGTCTCCTCCTTCAGTTATGGCATCGTGCTTAACCTTTTGAACTTCTTCATCAAAGCCAATTTCGGTGCAGAGATATTGAACAGAACCTTAATCTTCTTTTACCTTTCAGCAGGCATCTTGGGTTTTACAGGTGGAGCCCTTTCAGACAGAATTGGGCGGAAGAAAACTTTATCTTTTGCCTTCCTGGCAGGATTTATAGGATTATCAATCTCCATCTTTTATAAGAGCATATTTTCCACTTGCCTGACTTCCTTTCTGCTGGGGATACAGTTTTCCGTGATTCCTGCGGTTTCTCTGGCCTGGATCGGAGACATCACCACCCCGAAGAGGAGACCCACCGTCGTGGCAGCTATTTCTGCCTGGAAAGACTTAGGGGTTGCTCTTTCTATTATATTATGCGGGCTTTTAAGTCAGTGGAAAGTGCCTTTTAAGCTAAGCTTGAGCATCTTTGCCCTTGTGTTCTTTTCTCTTTTCCTTGTGGCCACCTTAAACAGGAAATAGCTGAAATCGAACCTTTTGTTGCGCTTTCTCACCGGTGAGAAAGCGGCTTTTTCTCTCAAAAGACCTCGCAAAGATTTATGGCTAATCCTGGAAGAAGGCCTGATCTTAAGGTGTCAGTTTTTCCGTAAACACCGAGAGTTTTTAAAGCCCGTTTTTGTCAAAGTAAGCACTAAAAGGAACGAAGGCCTTCTTTGCCAGCCAGCTACAATTTAAACATCTTCTCCGGATGAAGTGGAAATACTCAGCATACTTAATTTAGAGATTACGGGTAAATCCATAAGCTAGAAAGGTTGACTTCATAAAAGAAAGTTGATAAAGTAAAGACTGACCGGAAGAGTCACGGAAAGGTATATCTGACGCTGATCCAAGGTAAAATCTTTAAGAAAATGTATAAAGGAGGTTCTCAATTGCAGGACGAGAAGATGCCCATTGGGGTGGTGGTGAGCGGGGCCGATCCCGTAGCATCACTTGAGAAGGTAAGGTCCTTAGGCCTTTCGACCTGCCAGATGTCGGTCCCACCACAGAGCTGGTGGTCAGAGAAACGCATAGAGCTGATAAAGAAAGCAGTGCAGGAAAAGGGTGTGAGGATAAGTTCCCTCATCTGTGGTTTTGAGGGAGAAAGCTACCGTGATATCGCCACAATTAAGCGCACGGTGGGCTTGCTTAATCCCTCGATGAGGGAGGAAAGGGTTAAAAAAGTTTTCCTCTTTTCGGACCTCGCCAAAAGACTAGAGGTTAAGGTTCTACAAGCCCACATAGGCTTCATCCCCGAGGAAAAAGACAGCTCGGACTATAAGGGAATGGTTGAGGCGGTTCAGAGGATAGCCGATTGCTGCAGAAAAAATGGCCAGTTTTTCGCCCTGGAGACGGGACAGGAGCCGGCTAAGGTTTTGCTCGGCTTCATAGAGGATGTGGCAAGGGAAAACCTGAAGGTAAACTTCGATCCGGCCAACATGCTCCTTTATGATGCGGATGATCCCATAAAGGCTTTGGAGATCTTGGGGAAATATGTCGTAGGGGTTCACTGTAAGGATGGAAAGCGGCCTGAGAAGAAGGGAGAGCTGGGAAAGGAACATCCCTTAGGAGAGGGAGAAGTTGGGATTGAGCGCTTCATAGCCAAGTTAAAGGAGATAGGCTATGAAGGTCCCCTGACCATCGAAAGGGAAATATCGGATGAAAAGAGGTGGAAAGAGGATATCTTAAGGGCAAAGGAACTTTTGGAGAAATTAAGATAGGGGAGGAGAAAAATGGCCGTCAAAGTTGGCTTTATCGGCACAGGAGGCATCGCCAACGCTCATCTTTCTCGCCTTGCCCGGATCAAGGACGCAGAGGTGGCTGCCCTATGCGATGTTGAGGAGGAGAGGCTAAAAGGCGCTCAAGAAAAATATGGGGGAAGGATTTACACGGATTACAGAAAGATGCTGGAGAAAGAAGAACTTGACTGCGTTTACATCTGTATTCCTCCCTTTGCCCATCAGGATATCGAACTGGACATCGCCCAAAGAGAGATTCCCTTCTTCATAGAAAAGCCGGTTCACCTTTGTGTAGAAAGAGCTGAGAAGGTGGAGAAGGCTGTCAGGGAAAAGAACTTGATCACCTCTGTGGGGTATGTCTTGCGATATATGGACACTGTAGAGAAGGCAAGACAGATCTTAAGAGGAAAGAGAATTGCCCTTGCCCTGGGCCGGTATTTTGGGGAGGTGCCAGGGGAAGGCAAGAGCTGGTATTCCATAAAGGAGAAATCCGGGGGGCAGATAGTGGAGCAGGCAACACACGTCGTGGATCTGATGAGGTATCTCGTCGGCGAGATAGACCAGGTTTATGCTCAAGGTTTCTCCGGCTTAAACAGGTTTGAAAACTACGATGTCGAGGATGCCAGCATTACTGTCTTTCGCTTTGAAAACGAAGCTATAGGCTCTCTTAGCTGCAATTGGCTTCTTTGGGGCTACTTTCCTTTGCTGGAGATCATTACCAAGGGTATGAGAATGCAGCTTTCCACAAGCTCGCTTAAGATCTTCTTTCCCAATAGAGAGGAGGAGTTCCGGGAAAAAGATGATCCCATGCTCCTGGAAGATCAGATTTTCATAGAGGCGGTGAAAAGTGGTGATTCCTCAAAGATTAAGTCAGATTATAGCGATGGCCTGAAGACGCTGAGGGTCACCTTAGCAGCTAATAGATCCATGGAGAAGGGTAGAGTTATAAAGCTATCAAGGAGGTGACTTTAATGTACGATGAAAATTGAGTTAGAACACATATTAAGGCTTGGGATTTTAAAGGACATTCAGGAGATGTTTTATGAACTTACCGGAATGAATACCATCTTTTTTAGCTTTAAAAAAGGAGGGGGACATTATTTTTCCTCGGATGAGAAAAGAGCTTTATTTTGCCAAATTATTCAATCCGACCCTGAGGGTGAACGCAGATGCTGCCTTTCCAATATGAAGGGTGCACAAAAAGCACAGGAAAAGGGTTCCTTTCATATCTATCCCTGTCATGCAGGATTAATAGATATAGCTATACCCTTGATGGTCAAAAAGGAGGTGGTAGGGGTAATTTTAACCGGTCAGATATTGACCAAAACCCCTACCCAGCAGGGCTTCAGTCAGATCAAGGAAAGGACGAAAGACCTAAACATAGATTTTAAAAGATTAGAAAAAGCCTATTTCCAGCTTAAAGTTTTCCCAAAGAAAAAATTGGGGATGGCAATGAAGCTACTTACCCTCATCAGCGACTATATAATTGAGCGGGAGAACACCTTTTTATTGCTGGAAAAGCTGATTAAACAACAAAAAAGGCTCCTCGCCGAGGCAAGATCCAAAAGGGAGCTGAGGGAAAAACTGAGAAAAGCTATGCCCTTCCTCAGGTTGGAAAGTAACTTCAACCAAGAACTAAATCGAAGTCAGAGAAAAGTTAAAGAAGCTAAGCATTTCATAGAGACCAATTTTAATCATCCTCTTACCTTAAAGGAAGTAGCTGAGGCTGTATCTTTAACTCCTAATTATTTTTGCAGTTTGTTTAAAAAATATATGAACTGCACCTTCGAGCAATATCTTTTAAGGACGAGGATGGAAAAGGCCGAAGAACTGCTGCAGAAAACAGCCTGGAGCATCAAAAAAATCTGTCATCAGGTAGGCTACGATGACCCTAATTATTTTAGCAGGCTCTTTAAAAAAACTACTGGCTTTTCTCCCACTGAATATCGGAAAAATCGCTTGACCAAAGCCTACCCTTTAATCTAAAACCTTATTTAACTGGAAATTTCACAAAATCATAATTTTATCCAGAAATTGCGTAGGATTTTCTATGGACAAGAAACCCTGTATGAGTATAATAATTTTGTAAAAAGCCTAAGCACATAATTTAATTTCCTTCGAAGCAAATTAGCTCTTTTTCA
>QMPZ01000072.1 GCA_003648815.1 Candidatus Aerophobota bacterium
ATACAATAATGATTCCAAATACTAAAGTTATCCATCCTACGTATAGTAGTGCTGCTAAGTTAATCGAGTTATAGAAAAGAATGGAAAATATGGTAACCAAGTTTCTCTTTTACATTTAATTTCCTAAGTTTTTTGAGCATTTAATTAAATTTTTGGTGATGAAATGGTTATTTTGTAAATTTCGGGAAATCCTGTTGGTGTTGCAGCTATGCCGCAATCGAGGATGAACTTTTTTATACTTCTATTTTCAGGGATAATAAATATAAATACCCACTCATAGGATTCTCCCGGTCTCATGATGTCCTCGGTTTCTTCTGCCACAGGAAATATTCTTATTTGCCCTAATTTCAGGGTATTTACTACTCCAACCCATTCTGTGTAAAACACGTTCTTACACCTGCATTCTAACTTTCCCCTTATCTTCGGTATTCTCTCCCCCTTTTTATAGAGTTGAGTTTCCAGTTTCTCTCCCTTCTGGTACCTATCCACTATGACCATGCTCTCGTTTCTAATATAACCTTCGCCATAATATCTTTCCCCTTCCTCATCAACTATAGAGGCATTTATTTGCCGAATGTATTTTTTCCCATTATTTGTTACTTTTACTACCATCAAGGCAATTTCCATACCCTTTGCTACTGGATGCTCCGAAAAGAAATCATCCAAAAGATGTCCACCCAAGAAAACCTTAGATAGATCCGAATGTTTATACCTTTCAATTAAGAGAAGGGAGAATTCTCCATATCCCAATTCTTTCTGAAGTATTTGTATTTTCTCATCAATTTCCTCTATTTTCTCCTGATAGTATAGTTTTTCTTTTTCCAGCTGCTTTATCTGTTTCTTTATCTGGGATTCCTCAGAGAGGTTAGCAGCCCTAACATTTACATCGAAATATGACAGCATTAAAAGAAAAACTATGGCTACAAAAATTAACAATCTTCTTTTCCTCAGATATTCTGCCAGCAGGGTTTTTATCTTTTCCATTATTTATTCCTTTTTTAAAAATCTTTCTTATCTTCCTAAAACCTTTTTTCACTTATTGGTCAATTCATCATATCTTTTTTCCCATAGTTCATTTAATTCTCCGTCAGTATAGAATACGTCAACCGATGATATTTTCTCTTCGGAATCATAAGAGGTCCATACCATAATCCGTCTATTTTTCCTGTACCACTCATAGGAATCACCAAAAATATCTGGTTCTTCATATGGCTTCCCGTATCTGCGGGTGAGGGAACGGATAAATTGCTCCACTTTTTCTGAAGAAAAAATATTGGCAATATGAATTTCTATGTCCCACAGTTTATCATCTATAAACCAAAAATCTATATCTGACCTTGCTCCAAGAGATGTTTTTAAACCAGAAGTGGACAGGCGCGTGCAGCCGATAACTTTGCTCTCGGGCGGAGTTGTCTCTTTCCAAAATTCCCTTCCTTCCTGCATCTCAAAAAATTTCGCCTCTTCCTTATAGGATTCTTTTAACTCTTCAACTGACATTCCAAGCTTTGCCTTATCCCATCCTTCAATTGGTGCTGGCTGAGCGAATACTTGAGAGGCAAGGAATAAAGCCATACTCACACCTATAAAACCTATTAAAGCTTTTTCACATCTCATCCTTTTTCTCTCCTTCCAGAGTTTCACAATTAATATATTGCTACTTCTCTTTGACGTTCAACAAGTATTTCTGGGCAATATCCATAATTTATAAGTCGAGGAGAGAATTTATAATCCAACCCTCACTCTATAAATTACTTTGATCTCCTGGTTCCGGGGGATATTTACCTCGAACCTTACTGTAAAGGCATCAACTTTTTGATAAGGGTGAGTGCTCTTTATTATCTCCCAGTTGCCTAATAACGGTTCAACTATTCCCACCGTTACATCTTTTTCTTTGTGATTTTTTATTGTAATCTCCCACTCTGATTCACGGAGTTTGGAAGTGATTTCTCTATAGTCTGTCTGGATTCTCTCTGCCACCACATCAAAAGCCTCACCAACTTTAAGCCTTATTTCCTCATCTTTCGGAGTATGTTGCATTCTGTCCTCACCTATAAACTGTAAGCTTCCATTCTCTTCCTTATAAACGCGCACAATCCCTGCCGGAAGAGGAATGCCCAGATTATTCTCTTTAGAATTCTTAAATTTGATATAAACACTTACTGGTTGTTTTTCTGTTTGCTCACTGTAAGGTTCTATAAAATAGTTTCTGGTGCCATATACCAGGAGCTCTTTTTGTGTATTTACGCCAAAAGCCCTCAGCAGGCTTATCTGTTTTGTCTCGTTGTTTTTTATGGTAGTTTGTCTTTTCAGGTCGTATAGGTGATATTCAGAAAAGGCCTTTTCTTCAAATTGAGGAATCTTGGCTTCTGCCAGGGATTTCATCAAGTAAACTCCGGGTGTTTCTTCAACCTGGTGAACTTTACCAGCTACCAGTTTTAAACGGGCGTTTTTGTAAGTTACTCCACTTTCATTATTCAGGGTAACCCATGCAGAGATACTCGAAGAGGTATCATCTTCATCTAAGATCATAACATAATCTGCCTTCCAGTTTATATTGGTGGTAAGATAGGATACCTCCAATTTATGAGCTTTTTCAGCTCTGTTCTCATAGGACCACTTGAGGGTTGGCTCAGTTACAAAATCCTCAGGTACTCCAGGAAGAACTTTATAACCAGGATAACCAAGATATATCTCGTCGTTTATCTTGTAAATCTGTCCCCGATGGGTGCTAAGTAGAATTGCTTCTACTATGTCCTGCCTATCCTGAAATTCATTCCAG
The DNA here is from genome assembly GCA_003648815.1 of Candidatus Aerophobota bacterium. GTDB lineage: Bacteria > Aerophobota > Aerophobia > Aerophobales > B47-G16 > B47-G16. The sequence continues at coordinate 2,780 of QMPZ01000072.1, forward strand.
TTTATTATCTTTATCTTTTTTCCTACGTATTTTTCAAGAAGTTTATCAGGACTCATAAGATCGTACTGGTAAGTCTGTTCGAGAACAGTAAAATCCTCTGGGTAGTTTAATGATCTTGCATGAACGGTTACCGGCATAATATGAGAAGCCACATCCATAAAATTTAATTCACCCTCCCCAACGGGAAGTTCAACATTTCGGGTATCCTTTACCAGGGCAAGATTGTTATTGTATACGGTAAGCTCAACCATCGCTTGCTCTTCCGCCGTGCTATTGACCACAGTTTTAGCTGTTACCGTAGTAAATGTAACCAGGGTAGCCACCAAACCTACCAAGCAAAAGACAAAACACTTAACTTTCATAGCCATCTCCTTTTTTGTTTTCTTCTTTTCCAGGCATTTTGTATAAATTTTGTTCCCCTAACAAAGGGATCGACTCCCATGGCATTATCTCCTCAACAGAGATTTCTTGAAAAATGTCACCTTTGAAGTTCAACTTTCCTTCATATTTAAATGCTTGTATAAAACACTTTTTTCCAATAGCTCATTTATAACTGGACAAATATCTATAAGCTCACTCGCTTTCACTACCGAAGCCGTACTTACCTGAAAAAAGCTGCACTCGGCCATAAAAGAATGCCTGGCATTTCTTGGGAAAATAAACAGTCCTATTCGGCCTACACCACCAAAATATTATTGCCCCCAATTTTCTTTTCTCTCTTTAGTTAGCTCGAGAGTGGTCACTTTTTATCCACCCTTGTACCTGTCCATACTCCATCCCACTCGCCAGAAGATCCATACCTCCACCGTCCACTGAAGGAGCTTCCGTCTTCAGATAGCTCTAACTCCACATCCCCGGCATCCTGTGGCTCAGAATATGAAGGTGCTTCTGACCACTTTCCTGTTAAGATATTACCCTTGACTATTCCTTTGATCTTCCCATCCTGGTGGGTGTAGGTTCCAGTTACATTTGTTCCAGATTGCGTAAGTATCATCTTGCCCCAGCCGGTATTCCACACTCCCTGAAAGTCTGCAACCTCTCGTGGTAGTTCTTTATACCCGGAGAGAGGTAGGTCATTTTCCTTAATCTGTATGTAGTCAAAAAAGACAAACTCAAAATACCAATCGTTGGCTCTGGCTTCTATTTGAATGTCAACAGTCTGGCCGGAAAAAGCTGTTAGATCAAATGAGAGATCCTGCCACCCTTCAGCTCCGGCAATGATTTTCTCCTTTTCTAAAGGCTTACCATTCACTTTCACCGTTAAAGCCCAGTCCCCATCAATATCCCGATTCCCGGAAACTCCCATTTTTAAGGAGGGCTTTGAGCCTGTTACTGTAACTTTTCTTGCAATTATGACTGGCTCTTCTTGAGCGGGAGGATGGAGGTAGAGGATTCCTCTTCTTTCTGGATTGGGATGAGCAGCGCCGATTTTTACAGCTTCAGAGTAAAAACCCGCTTTCCCTCCACCTGGCAGCTCCTTTAGAGTACTAAGGACCTTCCACTTTCTGGCCCAGGACTCATCAGCGTAAGAAAGATCCAGTATGCTCTGATATCCAGACTTTTCCCGACGTAACTCTTCTATCCTTTTCTCCAGCTGATCAATCCTTGTCTTTAAAAGTTCAATTTCTTTCTTCATCTTTTTAATCATCTCTGATTGTTCTGATATACTTTCCTGGCAAGCTTTAATAAGAGAGAGGATCTGTTCTGTCTTGATTCTTGAAGGCTTCTTCTCTTCGCTCCTTAGACTATATACGGGTTCAGGTTCCAAGTAATTCCTGACAAAAAGCCAGTCTATGGCATAGCTTGCACCATCCCAGAGGATTACTCCTACCTCTTTTGGTATACTCTCTATCCAGTGAGTATCCTGAGCAGTGATCTTCTGCTCTCCTGTAGTTTTATCATAGATGATCTGGGTTAACTTTCCATTGTATTTAGTAAACTTAGTTCTTACCCATCCAGTCCTTCTTGAATGAGCCGGATCTCCGGTTACATTAATCTTACTGGATCCATCTTTGAAAACCCTTATATTATCCATACCACCCCATACATTGTATCCAAACTGATAGGCATTATCTTCATCCAAGCTTCTGTCAGATGAGCCAAATCCAAAAAATGGCATATAGGCTTCCATACCGGAGGTAAGTTTTGAGAGACTCTCAAATGCGTAGTTGGATTGGTCTAATTTAATGGTATGGGCGATTTCACTCCATCCTTTCATCTCAATAACCTTCCTTCCCTCTACCGTAGCCACTGTGGGTTTATTGCCATATACACTCCATTCTGCAAATTCAGAGAAATCATCGAAGAACTCAAAAACATCCTTTCCGCTGCTCCTGCTGCTAACTTCTGAATTCCCGTAGTAAAGGTAGACCCTTACTGTGTCTCCCAGATGGGGAACCTTTACCCAGATCTTTGACTCACCATCCGGGTTCCATTCTTCAATCCAGTAGGGAAGCTCAAAGAGTTTATCTTCACTTTCAGCCACAAATCTAATATCTCTCCCATCAGGTTGGGCATGAGGGTAGTTAAAGCTTTTGGGGTCTAAAGTGATAGCAAGCTGATAACAGGCGGCCTTTATTTCTGAGAAGATGTCCACTGCCACCCTGTAGATGTAACCATTTCCTTGAGGGTCGTGCCATTCATCCTGCCATGCTGCCGTATCCTCATTCGTCAATTTCACCAGTTCCTGGACATTCTGCAATGTATATAAGCTCTTCAAATTCTGCAAAAAAAGGTCTTTTCGCTGGACCATTCCCACTTTCCAGCGATCTTCATCATATCGAAGAACCATCACATAATCAGCATTTATAGAAAACTTTTCCCCGGGAGAACCGTTTTCTGGTGCAACCTGAGCCTTTACGGTATACTGAACAACCCCAACATCCCTCTCATTGTTTAGAGCAACGGAGAAGTTTTCCAGTGAATATTCGATGGTGTCAACTGCCCTCCATACGCGCCTTGCTTCTTCTGCCAGGGACTTTGCATTTTCTCCTTCAAGCTACATAATGGCAAGGTAGGCCTCCATGTTTTCCTCTTTACAGGCCTCATAATAAGCCTTAACCGTTTCCAGGATTTTCTCTCTGGCATAATTTGATGCCACACCCCTGGGAATAAATCCAACAAAAAATAATAAAAAGATTATTGGGCACCATTTACCAAAACGTTTCATTTTTCCCCTCCCTATCGTTTCCAGAACCGTACTGCCACTTTTTTTATCTTGATATCACTGTACCCATCGGCATCTTTTACTTTAACGAGGATGGGAAAGAATACTACATCCTCATAAGCTTCAGCAACTTTTCGATGGGCTTCAAACACATCATAAAATGTTTTAGCATTTTCATAGATTAATTTCAGTGCCGTGCTGTAGGGGTCATAAGAAGGTGCGGTATTTTTTAATAAATCTGACCACGAATCCACATAATCCACCACTCCAACGGTAGTATTGTAACCTTTTATGTATACACCCATAGCATCGGAAGCGTTTTTCATACTGAGAGAGCCCTTCCCAACCTCTTCAGCCGTTTTACCCCAGAGCTCAGCTGTACCTTTTAAATCCTTTGCAGGCCCTTTAACATCAAGGATTAATTTTGTCTTTTTCAATTTATCCACTAAATTTTTAAATACCTGTGCTTTTTCAAGCCTGAATGCCCCCAAACTAAAAATTTCATTTATTATAAATTGCTCGTTAGTTTCCCAGAGCTTCTCATAAAGACTCGGCAAATCCTGAAGGTCCATACCAAACTTAATGGGTTTCAAACGAAAGGCGAAAAGCTTTTCTCCGTCTGCTACCAGTTTCTTAAAGTTATTATGACCTTTTTTCCAGCCAATATTACCGTTGAACAAAATGGTGTAGGTGAAAAAAGTGCTGTCTGGATCTTCCACTTCGACAATGGACTCGGCCTTTTGCCAATCACCCGCACTTAATTCCGAAACCCGCAGGGATTTAATCCTGGGATGTGGAGGATAGAGAGAAATGTTCCATACTTTGCTTTCTGCAAGACCTGGTGCTTTTACAAAAAGGGGATAAGTAAAAGTTTTTTTCCCGGGAAACCTGGGTAATTTTTCAGGTAGAATCCTTGGTGGCTTATAATAAAACTGCGCCATTCCACTTGCATCGGTGGTAAGATGTAGAACTCCGCTACTTCCAACAAGCTTAGCATTAGTCATAAAGGGATAGGAAGATGCCTGGGGCCAGATTTCAATTTTCGCCCCCTCAACTGGTTTTCCTCTTTGCATAACTTTCACTTTAAATGAATAAGCTCCCCTTCCGTTTGCTATAATAGGGCCACCCGGCACAATAAGCTCCACATTTGCAGGAATCCAGGGGATGGCACTTATCTCATCATAAACTCCGATATCCCCACCCTTTTCTAAAATTAGTTTTGCAGTAAAGAGCACCTTTTCCGCTTTTTCCGGAATATTCAAAGGCAGTTCTACTTTCGTCTTTTTCCTCTCTCCCTTAGTGATTGGAATATTTTTTTCTCCTATAGCTTCTTTTATTCCTCCTTCCATAATTGCCACAGCTCTAACTTTTATTATTCCCTTATCCTCCGAGGTCACAGTATACGCTACATCTGCCCGAAAGCTTTTGGTCTTTTCTGGACTGAACTTTGCACCATCGGAAGGATAGGAGTTTAGAAATTGTATCGCATCTTCTGTAACAATATTTTTCTCCGCTTCAAGATTTTCCTCTGTAAAATATCTTGCTCTTTTTCCGGCAAGAACATCTATTATTGCTTGATTAAGGGTTTGTAAAATATAAAGTTCCGCCTCACGCAATTTCTTTACTTTTTCTTCCCAGGAATAGAAATAATCCACAAAATTATCTGGAAGAGTTTTGTCTCCTTCAGGATAAGTAACGAGTTCATAAGTAGTAGTAAGTGCTGACTCTTCTTGTCTCCATAAATCTGCTATATTAATATACATTGATTCAAGCTTTGTAATAACAGGACCATCTGTTTTAAGATATCTTTTTTCGAATTCATAATCAGCCAGACGATTCCATAATTTACTATGATTTTCTTTGTACTTTGAATATGCAAAAGAAATGGCATTTTTCATTTTCTTATCCCACTTGTTCTCTAATTTCACATATTTTTCTGCCACAACTTTAAGTTTTAACCTGAG